>NZ_JAUBVF010000091.1:0-16212 GCF_036705685.1 Microcoleus sp. AT3-A2 | reverse complement strand
CACCTAAACGGGTCTCAGCTAACTATGTTATTCTACCATAAATATAGTCTGTGTACTTACGCCGAGCTGTACTAGACTATTATAATCAGTCCCTTTCTTTGAGCCGGGTAATAGGCGATCGTTCAGGGGAAGCCTACAACCTTCTAGGTATTGGTATGATCTACGCAGAATTTGGAGAACACCAGAAAGCGCTAGATTATTACAATCAGTCCTTTTCTTTGAGCCAGGAAATAGGCGATCGCCGTTGGCAAACTTTCACCTTGATCGTCGTTGGCAATGTCTATTCAGGTTTGGGAGAGAAACAGAAAGCCCTAGATTATTACAACCAATCTCTTCCCCTCAGTCGAGAAACAGGCGATCGCTCTGTTGAAGCCTTCGCCCTGATTTGTGCTGGTAGAGTCTACTCAGAATTGGGAGAGAAACAAACCGCCTTAGACTCTTACAACCAGTCCCTTAAATTGTTCCGGGCTATAGGTGACCGCGAACAAGAAGCTCGTACCCTTAACTACATAGGTATTGTCTATTCAGAAGTGGGAGAAAAACAGAAGGCCCTAGAGCATTACGGCCAGTCTCTTCCCATCAGCCAAGCTGTGGGCGATCGCTCTGGGCAAGCTGTTACTCTAATCAGCATTGGCCATGTCTATTCAGAATTGGGAGACCAACAGAAAGCTTTAGAGTATTACAGCCAGTCCCTTCCAATTTTCCAGACTCTAGGCGATCGCTCCTCAGCAGCAACCACTCTCACCAGCATTGGCATTGCCTACTCAGAATTAGGAAACAAAGAGAAAGCCTTAGAATATTTTAACCAATCCCTTATCCTCAAGCGAATAGTAGGCGATCGCTCTGGAGAAGCTCGCACCCTCACTGGCATTGGTAACATATACGCAGAATTAGAAGACCAACAAAAAGCCCTAAACTATTACAATCAGTCTCTTTCTTTGAGCCGGGAAGCACGCGATCGCCAAAGAGAAGCCTACAGCCTTATAGGTATCGGCAGGAGCTACGCAGAATTAGGAAACAAAGAGAAAGCATTAGAGTATTTCAATCAATCCCTTCCTCTGAGTCAAGCCACCCTCGATCGATCCTTAGAAGCTCTTACCCTTTATAGTATTGCTACTATCAAACGTGACTCTGGTAATCTTAACGAAGCTCTCACTGAGATTGAAGCCTCCCTCAAAATTATTGAAAGCCTCCGCACCAAAATTGCCAGCCCAGAACTTCGCACCTCATACTTTGCCACCGTACAAAACTATTACCAGTTCTACATTGACTTGTTAATGCAACTGCACAAAACGCAACCCAAATCTGGTTATGAAACCAAAGCCTTTGAAGCCAGCGAACGTTCCCGCGCCCGCAGTCTCCTCGAACTTCTGCAAGAAGCCAATGCCGATATTCGCCAAAGTATAGCCCCTGAATTATTGCAGCGAGAACGGACTGTGCAACAGCAACTCGATGCCCTTGAAAAACAGCGAATCGAAGTTCTCAATCGCCCCAACTACACTCCCACCCAAAAAGCAGAATTAGAAAAACAGCGGCAAACTTTAATCGCACAATATCAAGACATTCAAACACAAATCCGCACCACTAGCCCCCGTTACGCAGCCCTCACCCAACCGCAACCTTTAACCCTGGCCCAGATTCAACAACAAATCCTCGATGAGAATACAATTTTACTCCAGTATTCTTTAGGAAAAGACCGCAGCTATCTGTGGGCTGTGACTAAAACCAGCATCAGCAGTTATGAATTGCCTCCAAGCGCCGACCTCGAAAAAGCCGCCCGCAATTTCCGCGATGCTGTCACCGCTCCAAGTTCCCGAGACAGCCCCAATCAAATCGCCCAAGCCAACGATGCTATCAGTCAAATTATTTTACAGCCCGTAGCAGCACAACTCGCTCAAAAACGCCTGCTGATAGTTGGCGATGGCATTCTCAATTACCTGCCGTTTGCCGCCCTCTCGATCCCCGGAAAATCCGGTGAAAATGGGAATCAGCCTTTAATTGTAGACAATGAAATTGTGCTGCTGCCTTCTGCTTCCACCTTGGGAATATTAAGACAAAACTACAGTGACAGACAACCTCCTACTCGGACTTTAGCGATTCTCGCCGATCCAGTTTTTAGCCCGGAAGATGAACGACTCAAAAACCAGTGAACAGCCACCAATCTGCAAGCAATAGAATCAGTAAATCTCGGTTTAAGCCGCTCTAGCCGCGCCAATAACATACAGTGGAGTCGTTTAAAATTTACACGCCAAGAAGCTCAAATCATTCAAGCGTTAGTACCAGCTAATTCTCGCACCGAATCTTTGGATTTTGCAGCCAGCCGCGCCGTCGCAACCAGCCAGAACTTAAGCCAATATAAAATCATTCATTTTGCCACTCACGGTTTAGCGAATAGCACTAACCCGGAACTATCAGGAATCATCTTGTCACTGGTAGATGAAAAGGGCAATCCCTTAAACGGATTCCTGCGACTTACTGATATTTTCAATCTGAAATTAGCAGCCGATTTAGTAGTGTTAAGTGCCTGTCAAACCGGAATGGGGCAGAACATTCAAGGCGAGGGGATGGTAGGATTGACACGGGGATTTATGTATGCAGGGGCTCAGCGAGTGGTGGTGAGTTTGTGGAGTGTGGACGATGAAGGAACGGCTACGTTAATGTCGAGTTTCTATCAGGGAATGCTGCAAAAAGGGTTAACGCCAGCGGCAGCATTGAGGGCGGCGCAACTGGAAATTTTGAAGCAGGAAGAGTGGCGTTCTCCTTATTATTGGGCGGCTTTTACGCTTCAGGGGGAATGGCGATAATTGTTGGTATGTTTATGTACCGAAGCTTTTCACGTTCCGATACCTGAAACTAGCGATCGCTCAACTTGAAACTTGCACACTCTTCACCCGTACCTATTATGGTAGATTGATGGCAAATTACTTCCTGTAAATCTGTTTAGAAGGAATTTATGAAACCAGCCATTTTTTCTATACAAAGTGTTGCAATACTAGGGAGCATTTTAACTGTTTTGAATATAGCAGTTGTCAAGGCACAACCCATTATTCCTGCTGCGGACGGGACTGATATTACTACAGTTAGCCCCAGGGATATCGGGGGCTTACTCGACAGAGGCGATATCCCTGAAGCCAGTTTCTTTATTGATATCCATTACAGCCCACAAGTGGGGTCTTATGTCAACCAAAAAGTCAGGCGGGATTTGCAATCTTTTACGACCATACAGCAAAAACTCACAGCAATCTTCAATCAGACAGGTAAGAAACCCGCTATTATCTACACCATAGTCCGCCCTGAACAATTAGACCTGATTATCGTCCCTCCTAGCGGCATCCCTATTAATAAAAGCATCCCCGCCGCCCGGCGCGAAGCTCTGAGGGAAGTTGTTAATAAATTCAGGTCTGAAATCGTTAACCCCTCGAAACGCAATTCTCAGAGCTATTTACCACCAGCCCAGCAACTTTACCAATGGATAATTGCGCCATTGGAAGCGGAGTTGAAAGCTCAACGTATCGACACGCTAGTTTTTAGCATGGATGCGGGGTTACGAAGGCTTCCCTTAGCCGCCCTCCATGATGGATCCCAATTTCTAGTAGAAAAGTACAGCATCGGGCTCATTCCCACTGTCAACTTAACCGATACCAATTATCAAAGCGTTAAAGATGCTGAAGTTTTAGCAATGGGAGCCTCACAATTTGCCGAATACGCTCCTTTACCCACTGTACCATTAGAGCTTTCTAATATCACATCAGAATGGAGAGGTAATTCCTTCCTCAACGAATCTTTTACCCTCAAAAATCTTCAACTGCAGCGCAAGGAAAGGCAATATCAGATTATTCACCTAGCCACTCACGCAGACTTTCGACCAAGCTCACCAAGTCTTTCTTTTATTCAGCTATTCGACACTAAACTAACACTCGATCGGATAGCTGAATTAGGGTGGAATCAAGCACCTAAAGTAGAGCTATTGGTATTGAGTTCTTCCAAAACTGCGGTGGGAGATGATAATGACATCGAACTGGGTTTTGCCGGCCTAGCTGTGCAAGCGGGGGTAAAGTCAGTTTTGGCAACTCTCTGGTACGTCAGGGATGAAGGTACTTTAGGGTTAATGGCTGAATTTTACCATTTTTTGAAAGTCGCGCCGATTAAAGCCGAAGCCTTGCGGCAGGCTCAAATTGCGATGATTAAAGGTCAAGTTCGCATAGATAAGGATCGTTTAATTTTTTCAAACTTAAATAAGGAGTTAGAATTGCCACCACAATTAGGTATGGGGAATAGTGAAATTTTATCCCATCCTTTTTATTGGTCTGGATACACCATGATTGGCAGTCCTTGGTAAGTTGTAAATGTGATTTTGTCCGCCGCGATCGCACCCGCCCAACCCGTCACACCCGCATCTCTTCAATATAATTATCTTGATTTGTGAGGCCTTCGCCTCGTGGCACTACGCATTATTGAGAATAGCTAAAATCCCGACAGCGCCAGGCGAAAAAGTTTTTATATGTCTAAAGTGACAAAAGAGGGAACTCGATTATGATAGGCGTTAACAAAGTCTTTTTTGAGCGGGTGCTTATGAATCTAGCGCTTTTGGTTTTGGGACGTTGGTGTATAGGGATCGGTGCGAGTATTCTGCTAAGTCAACGTGTCATGGCTGCACCGATGACAACCCAACTGAGTCAAAGAGTGTCGCAGCAGTCCGGGGGAAACGCAGCGGCGACGGCTAAAAAAGCATTGAGCGAAGGACTACAACTCTATCAACAAGGGACAGCGGAATCGAAGAGACAAGCGATCTCGAAATTTGAAGAAACATTAAAACAGTATCGAGAAGCAGGGGATAATAAAGGGCAAGCATTTAGCCTCCTTGCTCTTGGCAAAATCTGCTCAGATTTGGGAGAAAAGCAGAAAGCCCTAGAATATTACAGCCAGTCCCTTCCCCTAAGTCGCGCAGTGGGCGATCGCACGGGGGAAGCCGTCACCCTCAACAACATCGGCTTAGTTTACTCAGATTTGGGAGAAAATCAGAAATCCCTGGAGTATTACAGCCAGTCCCTTCCCCTGTTTCGGGCGGTGGGCGATCGCTCCCTTGAAGCTACTACCCTCCACAACATCGGCTTAGTTTACTCAGATTTGGGAGAAAATCAGAAAGCCCTAGAGTATTACAGCCAGTCCCTTTCCCTGTTTGGGGCGGTGGGCGACGCCCGAGGGGAAGCTGCCACCCTCAACAGTATCGGCAATGTTTACTCAGTATTAGGGGAAAAACAGAAGGCCCTAGAATATTACAGCCAGTCCCTTCCCCTGTTTCGGGCGGTGGGCGACGCCCGAGGGGAAGCTACTACCCTCAACAATATCGGCCTAGTTTACTCAGCATTGGGAGAAAAACAGAAAGCCCAAGAATATTACAGCCAGTCCCTTCCCTTGTTTCGAGCAGTGGGGGATCGCACTGGGGAAGCCGCCACCCTCGCCAACATCGGCTTAGTTTACTCAGCATTGGGAGAAAACCAGAAAGCCCTAGAGTATTACAGCCAGTCCCTTCCCCTGTTTCAGGCAGTTAGCGATCGCACTCTTGAAGCTCGTACCCTTAACAACATCGGCGGAGTCTACTCAGACTTGGGAGAGAAGCAGAAAGCGCTAGAGTATTACAGCCAGTCCCTTCCCCTGAGTCGGGCAGTCGGCGATCAGTCACAGGAAGCTACCACCCTCAACAACATCGGCTTAGTCTACTCAGAATTGAGAGAGAAGCAGAAAGCACTAGAATATTACAGCCAGTCCCTTCCCCTGAGTCGTGCCGTGGGCGATCGCTCACAGGAAGCTCACACCCTCAACAACATCGGCTTAGTCTACTCAGAATTAGGAAAAAACCAGAAAGCGCTAGAGTATTACAGCCAGTCCCTGCCCTTGAGTCGGGCAGTCGGCGATCTCCGTGGGGAAGCCGTCACCCTCGCCAGCATCGGCGCTGTGTACTCTGAATTGGGAGATAACCCGAAAGCACTAGAGTATTACAGCCAGTCCCTTCCTCTGTTTCGGGCAGTGGGCGATCGCTCTGGGGAAGCTGTTACACTCTCTAATATTGCTGCTGCCAAACGCGATCAAGGTAATCTCACTGAAGCCCTCACGAACATTGAAACAGCTCTCAAAATTATTGAAGACCTCCGCACCAAAATTTCTAGTCCAGAACTCCGCACCTCATACTTTGCCAGTGTACAAAACTATTACCAGTTCTACATTGATTCGTTAATGCAGTTGCACAAAACAACTCCCAAATCTGGTTATGATACCAAAGCCTTTGAAGCCAGCGAACGTTCCCGTGCTCGCACGTTACTCGAACTCTTACAAGAAGCTAATGCCAATATCCGTGAAGGCGTTTCCCCTGAATTACTGCAAAAAGAACGCTCTTTACAACAACAACTTGATGCCCTGGAAAAACGGCGCATCGAAGTTCTTAGCCCCACCAATCACACTCCCCAGCAAGAAACAGAATTAGAACAGCAACGACAAACTTTATTTGCTCAATATCAAGACATTCAAGCCCAAATTCGCACTACTAGCCCCCGTTACGCCGCCCTCACTCAACCCCAACCTCTAACCGTTTCACAAATTCAACAACAAATCCTCGATGACAACACAATTTTACTTCAATACTCTTTAGGAAATGACCGCAGTTATCTCTGGGCTGTCACCAAAACCAGCATCACCACTTATGAATTACCAAAAGCTGCCGACATCGAGACAATTGCCAGAAAATTCCGCGATGCTGTCACCGCTCCAAGTTCCCGAGACAGCCCCGATCAAATCGCCCAAGCCAACGATGCTATCAGTCAAATTATCTTACAGCCCGTTGCTGCCCAACTCGGTCAAAAGCGCCTGCTGATTGTTGGGGATGGCCTTTTGAATTCCCTCCCCTTTGCTGCCCTTTCGCTCCCCGGGAAATCCGGTGAAAATGGGAATCTGCCTTTAATAGTAGACCATGAAATCGTGATCCTGCCTTCAGCTTCCACCTTGGGAGTATTAAGACAAAACTACAATGACAGACAACCTCCTAATCGGAGTTTAGCCATACTCGCCGACCCAGTTTTTAGCGCTAACGATGAACGAGTTAAAAATTCTTCTTCAGCCACCACTCAGCAAGCGGTAGAATCAGCAAATCCTGGTTTAAGTCGCTCCAGAGGCGACAAGACCGGACAGTTTGACCGTTTAAATTTTACTCGCCAAGAATCTCAAATTATTCAAGCGTTATTCCCGGCTAATTCTCGCACAGAATCTTTGGATTTTGAAGCCAGTCGTGCCACAGCAACAAGCCCAAATTTAAGCCAATATAAAATCATTCATTTTGCCACTCACGGTTTCGCCAATAGCGCTCACCCGGAACTGTCGGGAATTGTCATGTCGCTGGTAGATGAAAAGGGCAACCCTTTAAACGGATTCCTGCGACTTACTGATATTTTCAATCTGAAATTAGCAGCCGATTTAGTAGTGTTAAGTGCCTGTCAAACCGGAATGGGGCAGAACATTCAAGGCGAGGGCTTGGTAGGATTGACACGGGGATTTATGTATGCAGGGGCTCAGCGAGTGGTGGTGAGCTTGTGGACTGTGGACGATGAAGGAACGGCTACGTTAATGTCGAGTTTCTATCAGGGAATGCTGCAAAAAGGGTTAACGCCAGCGGCTGCTTTAAGGGCGGCGCAACTGGAAATGTTGAAGCAGGAAGAGTGGAAGTCTCCCTATTATTGGGCGGCTTTTAACCTTCAAGGGGAATGGCGATAAAGTGTATGAAAAAAACCAGCATTAATTCCAATTCCGGGCGAGTGTAAGTCTGGCGAGAACTTTTTGCGGTGAATCTGGATACCAAAAAAAAGCGGTTCCGCTTGTGGCAGAACCGCCGTCACAGAGGATGAAAAATCAAAACTTAACGCACAGCGCCCTGTACTGAAGGTGATTCAATTGTTTTCATGAAGTACAGCTTCACTAATTGCCAGCCGTTCGACAGATACAAAGGCAATTTTTGGAAGAACTGCAAGAATTTCGGAGTATTAGAAGCAACAATTGCAGTCAACTGCTGATTGTTCTTGAGGCAAATATCGAGCCGTTCATAAAACTCGGGGTTGTTCACGTCGAGCATGACGGGGAATACGCGGCCTGCTGTTTCGTTGGTCTTTTTAATCACTTCGATGTCGTATTCGCGAGCATCGAGTCCGAGCGATCGATAAAAACCACCGCGCTGGATATCATTGAGATACATTGTCGCGAACACTGACAGCAAGAAGAAACGGCACCAAAGCTTAGCGCGCCAATCGTTCAACATCTGAGGCTGAGCTCTCATCACCGCATCAAAGAAATCTCCGTGGCGGTTTTCATCCTGGCACCAATTTTCAAAGAATCGGAAAATCGGATAAATCTGGTCTTCAGGATGGGCTTTTAAGTGCTGGTAAATGGTGATGTAGCGCCAATAACCGATTTTTTCCGACAAGTAAGTCGCGTAGAAAATAAACTTCGGCTTAAAGAATGTGTAACTGCGGCTCTTTGTCAAGAAACCCAAATCCAGGGACAAATTAAAGTCCGAGAGAGCTTTGTTGAGGAATCCGGCGTGCCGCGCTTCGTCGCGCGACATCAGGTTGAAACCCTCGGCTAGCACGGGATTTTTTCCTTTGAGCCTGCGTCCCAATTCTTTGTAAAGCAAGAACCCAGAAAACTCAGCGGTGCAGGAACGTTCCAGGAATTCAATGAACAACTGGCGCTTTTCGCCGTCGATGTGTTCCCAAGATTGATCGAACTCGGCATCCCGCACGAAGTGGTTTTTGTTGTAGTCAACGCGGAACTCTTGGATAATTGCTTCTAGTTCGGCTTCATTTACCGAGATGTCCATTTTGGCCATCTCGTCAAAATCTGTTGTGTAAAATCTCGGCGTGAGAATAGTTTCTTTGGCTGGGGCTTTCACTCCCGGCCGCAGTTCTTCAAAAGTGGGTTTTTTGAGGGAATCTACCATATTTTTATTGGATTTCTGGTTATAACTACTCGCTTGTTTCCATTGTCGGGTACTGCGGGCGATCGCGCTCGTGTATGTCCGGCCAGCGCTGGCGGCGCGCTTGGTTTGGCGCTCCGTGTGGAATCCCGGTCTAAGCTGCTGTAATTTCCACGCCCTCCAGTTTACCAAGCTCTCGCCCGCGCAAATATGTTGCTGGCGTTAAGAATTGCTACGCAAAATTACTCACTGGGCATGGGAATGGGGCATGGGGCATGGGGCATGGGGCATGGGGCATTTGGGAATTGGTAGTAAATAACCAATAATTTCGGACTATTCACAAATATCTGCTGGTGTCAAGCTGTTTAAACACCCGATAGAAAGTACAAAATGTATAGAGGGACTTTAATTCTTAGAATAATCAGGCAGGACGGTCAGAAAATGAGCAATTTAGGTGTTAGTTACCTTTTATGGGCAGCTTGTTTTTTCGGCCCCTTCGGACTCCACCGCCTCTACAACGGCAAGATTGGTACGGGTTTGCTGTGGCTGTTTACCTTTGGTTTGTTTGGGTTTGGGCAATTGTTTGACTTGCTGCTGCTGCCGAACATGGTGGACGAACACAATGCCAGTCTCAGGGGCAAACTCGGCGTATCTCGCGAAGGTATACCGCTATATCCCAGCAACGGGGCGATCGCCGCGACATACCCCAAGCCAACTCCAGACCAGTTAGGGGTTAAACTCCTGAAGGCAGCTTATACCAAGAACGGAAGATTATCTGTCACCCAAGGCGTGATGGCAACCGGCGCTACTTTTGCAGAAGTGGAAGAGGCTTTCACGGCAATGCTCAAAACGGGTTATGTGAGTATCGAGAACGATGCCGTAACTGGCGTCGTGATCTACCACTTTCACGAACTTTAGCTGCTGCGGGTGCGTTAACTAGGGGATTTTGTCTATTTTTCCAGAAGCTAATCGCTCACGCACCCTACTACTTGATATTCCTGACCGAGCAGTTGTTGCGGTTTTTCGAGTAAGCATTGCCGGCAAAATCGGCTAGAATGTTTGTTTGTCTATATAAGCAAGCAGAAAGTATTTAGCGTCATGGCAGTCCCTAAGAAGAAAACCTCCAAATCCAAGAAGAATATGCGTAAGGCCACATGGAAGCGCAAAGCTGTCGTGGCAGCTCAGAAAGCTCTGTCTCTGGGCAAATCTGTTCTGACTGGGCGTTCCAACAGCTTTGTGTATCCCGGCAATGAAGAAGAGGAGGAAGAATAGAAACGGAATACCGGGCATGGGGCGAACCCGATGCCCGATCGATCAATCCTTTTTTGCTGTTGTTGACACTCCTCGACTATCAGGTACGAGGATTCTTGGTTCAGCGACCCACCTTAAAATTATCTATCCTTGCGGCAATACTTAAACCAAATACCCGTCCGATTGAACCAAGCATCGAGCCTAACTTAGATAACCCCAGAGGGCTTTGTCTCCCCAAGCGTTTGAGAATTACTTCTCACGTTCCCGTGTGCCCCACGGTACATTTAATCTTTATTTTTTGACTTGTCTGGTTTTGGTTTACGTTGGTTAACCTAGCTGTTTTTATTCGTGGCATTCGCTACCCACTAGCCATTATTGTTTTCCGACCAGTCGTTTGAGCTTGGTGTCTCATGTGTATCGGCGGTTACTGTACCTGTGGCATAGTCTTAGTGTACACCCAAATGGGATAAGTTGCCATGAAGACTGAGAGAATCAATATCAGAACGACAAAGCAGTTGAAAGACAAGATTGCTCGGATAGCTCAAAAGCAAGGAGTGCCTGTAGCTGAATTGATTAATGACTATATCAAACAGCTACCTGAACCCCAATAATTAATCAAAGCCGTCCTGGAAGGACGGGGCTTTAAACCCATTTTTCGGTAAAATCAGCATGGCATCGCCAAAGGAATAAAAGCGGTACTGTTGCTCGATCGCTTCTCGGTACAGATCCAACAGCCGAGGCCTTCCAATCATCGCACTTACCATCATCATCAAAGTAGAGCGGGGCAAGTGGAAATTGGTAATCATCCCCTCTACAACCCGCCACTTGTAACCAGGGTAGATAAACAAATTGGTCGGGCCACAAAAAGGTTGCAAGGAAAAATCGCCACTCGCGGCGGCGGCTCCCTCTAAAGCTCGCACTGCTGTTGTACCCACGGCAATGATCCGCCCGCCTCGGGCTTGAGTTTCCCGGATTTTCTCAACGGTGGCGGGGGGTACTTCCACCCATTCGCCGTGCATTTTGTGAGCCGTCACGTCTGTCACCTCCACCGGGCGAAATGTCCCTACTCCGACGTGTAAGGTGACAAAAGTTTTTTCTATTCCCCGCTGTTCCAAGCGGCTGAACAATTCTTCGGTGAAGTGCAGGCCTGCTGTGGGGGCAGCCACGGCCCCAAGCCGATCGGCATAAACAGTTTGGTACTGTTCCGGTGAAGCTTGGGAATTTTCGATGTAGGGCGGCAGGGGTACGTGGCCGTATTCGTCCAAAAACTTCGCCAGATTCTCATCTGTGGGGATGTCAAACTCCAACAGCCGTCCCCCTGTTGCGTCGTCCCTCTCTATAACTGTTGCAGTCAATCGACGACGATGGGGCATCGTGGCATCGGGAAGGCAACAGCAAGGAGCTGTGGTCGAGTTCTCACAGGCAGGGGCGATGGGATCAAACTCAATTTTTGCTCCCAACTTTAAGCGTTTCCCCGGTTTAACCAAAGCCAGCCAACAGTTGTGCTGCCGTTCTTCCATCAACAATATTTCAACAGCCGGGCCGTTGGGTTTGTGCCCGTAGAGCCTCGCTGGCAGCACGCGGGTGTTGTTGAGTACCAGCAAGTCCCCCGGTTGCAGCAAATCGGGTAAATCCCTAAAAATCCGGTGTTGCTGGCTGCTGGGAGAATCTACAGCCAGCAAGCGAGAACTGTCCCTCGGCACTACGGGATTTTGGGCAATGCGCGAGGGCGGAAGTTCGTAGTCGTAGCCGTCCAAAGACCAGTCAAGCTCTGTCATCAAGTGAATTCCTGTGCGATCGATCTGTCAACTGGGTAACAAATTGGGTAAAAACCCCCATCCAAAGTCGGGTGCTTTTCCCCTTGTGGTGGCGGGTATAGCCCGCGAGGATAGAGGTATAGCATCAGCTTTGCTCATAAGGATCGTTATGGAATACCTCTACTACATCGCCAATACTAGCCTTACTCTGAGAGTCGTGGATTACCTACGCACGGCTCATCATCTTCCCTTGCAATTTATCACTGTTATTCACCAAATAGACGGCTGGGTGGTAAAGGTGAAAATGAGCCAATATTTAACACCCGAAATGCACGGGGATTTTCGGGCTTTTATGAACGAACTCGGGATTCCTTACGATCCTGAAATTCGCTTGCAAATGGCGCTGTGGAGTTTGGAAACCGGACAGTCGCCACTGAGCGTGATGCGCCGCTACCAGGTGGCAGTGGTTTGTCACGGCAGCCCTGACCGCAAAGAAATTGAAGCGTTTCGCCAGCAGTTTGTCAAGGGTCTGGGATATTGCCCGGAAACTCTGGCCTAGATTGCTACGCATATAAATTAACTGTGATGACAGAACAGGAGAGGGAGAGAAGGGGAAAGCGGGAGAAGATTTAACGCTTTTTTCAGCTCCGTTAAAGCTCAAGAGAGAAATGCGCGACAGCCTAGGCAAGTTAACAATTAAAAATTACCTAGTGGCATTACTTTGAGATTTTACCCTCTAAATTTTAATTATATATTTTTAATTGCTAAAAGCCGAGCGAATGTATTCTTGCAGGGTGAGTCGGTAGTTTCCTGCAACGGCGGATTGAGAGTTCGCTGCTGTTAATGGTGGTAAGATTTGCTTAGTTTTTTGTTGTGAAGGTTCGCACCTGACTAGGGCGACATCAAAGCGACAAGAATTATTTGTTAAATCTGGACGAGTGCTTAAAAATATTTCGGCTGTTTGCCAAAGTTTGGCTTGTTTTGTGGTGGTAACAGCCAGCATTCCACCAGCATCCCAATTTCCCCGGCGGCGAGTTTTTACCTCTACAAATGCTAATGTTTGGGAATGGGGAATGGGGAATGGGGAATGGGGAATGGGGAATGGGGAATTTTCGTTACCTCTGTTGATTTCGCTTTCTTCATCTCTTCCGAGGGCGATGATGTCAATCTCTCCCCAGCGACAGTGCCACTGCCGGTGCAAGATTTCCCAGCCTTGCTGCTGCAACCAGTCGGCGACTAAGTTTTCTCCCAATGTGCCGATATCCCTAGAGTTGGGGGATTCGGGGGAATTGGAGTCAGCCGTCGCGAGCGGGCGATTCCCTACGGGATAGCTACGCTTGACGCGCTTTCTGGTAGAATTCAATTCTGAACTGTCACGGCTGCCCATTAGCTTTAACTTATGAATTCTCGAATTCGCCAACATCGCAAAAATATTTATACTTTCTTGCTGAGTTTTGTTATTTTAGCAGTAATTGTCGCTGGGGCGATCGGCATTAATCCCGCACCTGCTTTCGCTTTGGATCACGACAAAGAAATCCTAGTAGGCGCTGATTTTACTGGTCAAGTTCTGACTGACGACAGCTTTAATAAAGCCAATCTTCGCAATAGCAATTTTACTAATGCAGATTTGCGAGGTGTCAGCTTTTTTGCTGCCAATATGGAAGAAGCAAATTTAGAAGGGGCGAATTTCACGGGTGCTACTTTAGATTTGGCTCGCATGATGAAAGCAAATTTAACTAATGCTATCCTTGAGGGTGCTTTCGCTTACAATACCAGGCTGGAAGGAGCTATCATTGACGGTGCTGATTTTACAGAGACACTGCTGCGAGACGATATGATAGAAAAACTTTGTAAAGTGGCAAAAGGTACTAATCCCGTGACGGGTAGAGATACTCGCGAAACTCTTTTTTGCGATTATTAAAATGCTCGTTGAATAAAGGAATAAAGTCCTTAGTACAAACAAGCTTGTAGTAAGGACTTTTTTACTTATCTCAGTTAAAACAATGTAACTGCAGGCAACCTTCCAACATCTATCGAACGAGTCATCCCCAATCTCCAATCTAAAATCTAAAAGGGTATTAACCCCAAGGCACGGAGGTTAAATCGTAAAAATTAACTTGACGCAGCCTCTCTAATTCCTTGAGCCATTCTTGTTCGGCACAGAATAGTTGGTGATATTCTATAGCCTCTTCGCCACTGCTAGCGGCCTTGGCTTTTTCCCACATATTGAGTGCAATTCGGCGGCGCTTCATGCTGATAATTTGCTCGATACAGGCGAGGGCAGATCTAATTACTAGAGGTGCGCGATAAACGTTTCTTTCTGAGAACTCATTTAAGTGAAATAAATGCGAGATTTGATTGAGTTGATTGGGATATTCAATGAAGCTATCTTGCAGTTTCAATATTAACTCTGAAGGCGCTACTTGTAAAGACATTTTGTGCAATATTTCAGCATTCACAATCTGGTGCCACAAAAATCTGTGGTGAGAAAGGCTAAACTGCACGTCTCTAGCTTCTATTGCTTCTATGACATCTTGGCGGTATTCGGGACAGTGCAAATAAATCTGCAATAATTGCGCTTCTGCTTCTTCTAAAAGACTGCGGGCTACGGCAGATAAGCTTGATTTTAAGTTTTTGTTTTCGCCGCTTGCACGCTGCTTTTTATATTGTTTGTTCGGCTTCAGCTTGTTTCTAATTAACATGGGCATTGTCAAAGATTCGTCTTGACTCTGCCGCTTTGCCCAATCGCTGACTACTTGGTTTAGCAAGTTTTCAGCAATCATTTTTGTGAGTCTAAAATCTCCTTTACTGAGAATTTCGGCGCACTTTTGCAGGTAATGTGCTAGCTGATTGTCGTCAGTAATATTGGTTAATAAATTAATAATTTTTTTTGTGACTTGCTGGGAAGTATCGGCTTGCTTCAAATCTTGATTGACGAGCATTTGTTGCAGTTGCCAGTCGAGCCACAACGGAGCATTTTCCAGCAATTCTCGATATTGTTCTGGGGAGTATGTTTTGAGGTATTCGTCGGCATCTTTGCCGTCGGGAATGTTGAGTACCCGCAGTTGCACTTCTCCTTGATAAGCGAGTTTTTCTATTTCTCCAATAGCGCGTTCTGCTGCTTGAGTTCCTGCTTTGTCGGCGTCGAAGTTGAGGATAATTTGTTTGGAGTCGGTGTACCGCAATAACTGCCGCACTTGGTTTAAACTTAAGGCTGTGCCGAGGGAAGCGACGGCGTTGGAGATGCCGGCGGCCTGAAGTGCGATCGCATCAAAGTACCCCTCTACCACCACTGCGCGATCGGCTTTGCTAATGGCTGTTTTCGCCGTATCTAAGGCGAATAAAGTCTTGCCTTTATCGAAGAGTTCTGTTTCGGGAGAATTGAGGTATTTCGGCTGTTCGTCGCCGAGAGCTCTGCCGCCGAAACCGATGACTCTGCCTTGGGTGTCGCGTATGGGAATCATAATGCGATTGCGGAAGCGATCGTAATAACCGCTGCCGCCATTTTTTCGGGGTACAATTAATCCAGCTTGTTCTACTAATTGCGCCGGATAGTTTTTCTGTTCTACTAAATAACTGTAAAGTGCTTCCCAACCTTGGGGTGCATAACCTAATTGAAATTGTTGGATAGTTTCTTCGCTTAGCTGGCGCTCTGATTTGAGATATGCTAAGGGTTCTTCTCCTTGGGGTTGTCGCAAAGCGTGTTCGTAAAAGTTAGCTGTTAGTGCTGAGATTTCATAGAGTTGTTCCCGCAGAGAAATTTGCCGCTGCAATTCTTGTCGGTGTTCGGGTTCGACTGTTTTGACGGGGACTTGATAATTTTTAGCTAATTCTAATACTACTTCGCTGAAAGGGCGTTTCTCCAATTCCATGAGAAACTTAAAAGCATTGCCGCCTGCACCGCAGCCGAAACAATAATACATTTGTTTGCCGGGACTGACAGTAAAGCTGGGAGATTTTTCGTCGTGAAAGGGACACAAACCTACGAATTCTTTCCCGCGTTTCCGCAAGACGACGCGACCGGAAATAACGTCTACTATGTCGGCTCTTTGTTTGACTTCTTCGATTGTTTCTGGATGCAGCCGGGGAACTTGCATAGGGCTATTTTAGGCAACTTGAAAGTATAGCGGAAGGAAGAAGGAAGTTCGGCAACGGATTATGTAACGGATGTGAAGAAGGAAGAAGGAAGAAGGAAGAAGGAAGAAGGAAGAAGGAAGAAGGAAGAAGGAAGAAGGAAGAAGGAAGAAG
>NZ_JAUBVF010000090.1:0-17169 GCF_036705685.1 Microcoleus sp. AT3-A2 | reverse complement strand
AAGCACTGTTACATAAACTTTTAAATGAAGGAGGACTAATTATAAAATGGAACCGAAAAATAAAAAATAAAGGTAACGCGAGTTAATGCAGTTTAGATGTCGAACAGCTTAGTGACTTCCCTCAATCCAGGTGCTAAAAGTACCGAAAAAGCTGCGAATAAAATGTCCGCGAGTATCAGTCTTAATAAATTCACCTTGCCAAGTACCAAGATGACGGGTAAAAATCTCAGGAACTTTATCCAAATCGGGAGAGTTTAGAGGGTTGACGGTATCTTGATGAGTTACAGGATCATTATTCATTAAATCAGCCTCCAGTTTTTCTACAAAAAGTGATCGAGTAAAATTCTATTTTCTGAAATACCCGATTTATTCAAGAAGTCGGGTATCTGGGTATATTGATGATTTTTCATTGGGCTAGCGGCGACCTATTTTCAAACTCATTTCGCGGCTAGTGCGCTGATATTCGTGGACAATCGGCAATCTTTCAGTTTGAAAATTTTCTAATGCTTCTGCAATGCTAGCACTGGATACGAGATGTTGCGCTAAAGACAGGCCGTCTTCCCAGCCGGAAGTCATACCTCTAGCGCGTGTGGAGCTTTTGGCGTGGGCCGCATCTCCAATTAAGATCACACGACCATTATAGATTTTTGGTAAGGGGTCAATGTCATAGGAAAAACGACATACAATATTTTCCACAGGGGTTGATTCAATCACATTTCGCGCATCCTCTGGGAGTTTTGCTAATTCTTGGGGAGGAATGGTAATATTATTAGGTTGGAGTTTCCCTATTTCGGATTCTGTCCGCTCTTTTTCAATAAAGAAACCCCAATGAGTGCGACCTCCGCCAATGTGAAAGAAGTTGGCATAAATTCCCCTACCGCGCACGTAAACAAAAAAGTTTCCTTCTGGACAGAAGCTGTGATCTTCGACAATTCCTCGCCAGACGATATCGCCTAAATAGAATAGTTCAACGCCTGGAACTATATATTGACGCACTTTTGAGACGATTCCATCGGCACCAATTAAAAGATCACCTTCCCATTTACTGCCATCTTTAAAGTGGGCGATCGCACTGTGCTCGGTTTGGGCGATCGATGCTAATTCCGCATTAAAATGAATACACTCAGGGGGTAACTTGTCGAGGAGTGCTTCTAGAATAGCTTTGCGGTGTACCAGCATTCCTGGAAGTTCATTTTCTTCGTAGGTGACGGGTTCGGAATTGATGACACCGCCGCGCAGGTTGCGAAACTCGAATACTTTGACTCGATCGCCTGAGTTGATAATTTTTTCGGTGATTTGAGGGTTGCCTTGATGAAGTGCTTGCATACCTGCTTGTACGATCAGGATACCACAGCCATCGGTGCGCGCATGGGGTGCTTTTTCAAACAAGTCAACTTGAAACCCTTGTTGAATCAGCAGAATTGCCAGATAAACTCCCGACGATCCTGCGCCGATAATACCTATCCTGCTTTGGGGCGAAACCATTTGTGTTTCTCCAGATTTAAGATTGCCGATCGCTTCTCAACTACTATTTTAATTAAAAAAAATCCAATTGGGGCAAAAGCTCAATTGCGGATTGAGCTTTTGTTGATAGCGACAGGTTTCACGCTGCCGCTAAAATCAGTATCTGAGCCGGTGCAGGATTAATTATTAATTGGCGACTTCAAAAATTCTGCACTCAAAACTTTAGAATACTTTAAGCTTGAGTATTTTTAATGAGAGCCAATTCTATTTTGTCACCAGCATTTTGAGTCACTTGTGCGCGCAAACCAGGCCCAAAAAAAGTAGCTATTTTGTCTTGCTTTTCTTCCCATAAGTCGATCGGGAGTAGTGGCGAATAAAACTCTAAAATTAACCCATAAGCACCGTCAACATCAACTTCCCGCAACCCTTGCAGGAGGGGCCGTTCCTCGTCTGTCGGGGCCAGGCCCAAGCGCTCCAAAGCATCATCTAAGTGCGCGGGTTGGCCGTAGCGAAATCGGGTGACATCTTTGCGGACTTGGTTTTGAGTATCTGTTGCCTGACTTTCTCGCAGGAGGAGAACTTCAGCAGAGGTAGGTTCGGTGAATTCCACTGGTTCGAGTTCGGCCGCTTTCAGGGCCAAACCTCCCAGCAACAGCGGAATTCCATAAAAAAAACCGGCTAGGTTCAGGGTAGGTCTGTCTGTGAAGTAGGCTCCAAACCCGACTGCTGCTATAATACCGCCAACAACTAAGGCTAGGTTTGCTAAAGAAATTTTGCGTAACATATTAGTGAGGTAAGTAGTCGGACAGAAATAATATACTTTAATTATTATCTGTCAAAAAGTCTTGAATAAATTTAGTTTTTTTGCCAAAAGACCTGCAAAAACTGCTAGCATCTATGAGCGCGGGAGCGGTGTGCATCCACAGTCTTGTCTCTAGCTTCAGAAGCTTATCCAGCCGGACTCGCCCGGGCGCGCCATCGGTAAATATCCGTGTTAATTGCGCGGCGTTGGTTCCAGAAGGCAATCGAGATCGGCAGTATCATCAAAGTATACAGAGTGGCGATCGCGATCGACCCTCTTGCCCTTTCAACCATTTTTTGGACATGATTAAAGACGAAGACAAACAAACTGCTGGAGCAAACAAGGCGGTTCTGGAGCAGATTAACTCGCTCAAACGCGAAGATGAAAGGCTTTATAATATCTTAGCGATCGATGTCTGGGCCCTAGCCAAGACGATGGATGAATATCAACCAGGATTTTGGGCTGCTTTTATGAAAAACCGGGAGAAGGCCCTGAAGCGATTTTTAGCTGGAATGATGAAAAATAAACCCGCAGATACCAAACGTCCGCCTTTTTTGCGCTAAAATTTGGCTGAAGTTTGGGGGAAGTTTTGATGTACAATCAAACTATAACACAGACCCAAAAACCCTGAGCAGGTTCATCACTTTCCCTATAAAAACAGTGAAGGATTTGCCCATAAAGGTAGGTCGGTGAATTAAGAATCTCCGTCTGTTCGCAGGGGGGAATGTCAAATATTTTTGTTAATAGTAGCAGAGGCAAAAAACCATGGATGCACAAACAATCAAAGAGCGCGTAGCACAGATCGAGAGCAAGCGGGAATCCCTCGTGCGGCTGTTAGAGCGATCGGACTTGGGAGCCGTGAGAATAGATGTGAGTCAGGCGATCGAAGAAATTGATGATCTCTTAGAAGAATTCAAGCGCACTTTTAACAGTTAGGGCCATTAGGAATAGGGCATTGGGAATGGGGCATGGGGCATTGTTGACTGTTGACTGTTGACTAATAGCTAATAACCAATAACAGATAGCTAATAACCAATAACAGATAGCTAATAACCAATTCCCCATGCCCCATGCCCCATGCCCCATTCCTAATGATTAATTCATCACCATATCCATCAAAATTTGTTGAGAGCTTACTTCCGGGCAATTAGCAGGCGGTCGCCGCTGAGAATAGTGTCCCCCAGACTGCAAATCCCAAGCTTGGCGGTTGTCAGCCAGCATTACCCCCAAAATTTCTTGCAATTCCTTGGCAATTGTCGGGTCTTCCACATGAACGATCGCCTCAACCCGTCTTGTGAGATTGCGCTGCATCCAGTCAGCAGAACCAATATACACCTCTTCGTCGCCACCGTTGAAAAAATAAAACATCCGAGAATGCTCTAAGAAGCGGCCGATAATACTGATAACTCTGATATTTTCGCTAACACCCTCAACGCCGGGACGCAAACAGCAAATCCCCCGAATAATCAAATCAATTTTAACTCCTGCTTGCGAAGCTTCGTACAAAGCAACAATGATTTGAGGGTCAACTAAAGCGTTCATTTTAGCGACAATGCGGCCACAGCTACCGATGCCGCCTTCGGCCTGCAACCGGCAGAATTCTGCCTCGCGGCGGATTAAAGCTAAAAATCGATCGCGCATATTGACCGGTGCCACCAATAATTTGCGATAAGATACTTGTCGGGAATAACCAGTCAAATAATTAAACAAATCCGTCAAATCCGATCCCAAATCCTCGCGACAACTCAACAAACCCACATCGGTATAGAGTCCGGCTGTTTTGGGATTGTAATTGCCGGTGCCGATGTGGACATAGCGGCGGATGTACCCGTCCTCGCGACGCACTACCATCACAATCTTGGTGTGGGTTTTGAGTCCCACCAAACCGTAAACTACGTGGACTCCCGCTTGTTCTAACTTGCGAGCCCAATTAATATTATTTTCTTCGTCAAACCTAGCTTTGAGTTCTACTAAAACGGCTACCTGCTTGCCGTTTTCTGCTGCTTGAATTAAGGCGCTGACGATCGGCGAATCTCCAGAAGTGCGGTATAAAGTCATCTTAATCGCTAACACGGAGCGATCGTGCGCCGCCTCAGTAATAAACCGCTGTACCGTCGCCGCAAACGAGTGATAAGGATGGTGCAGCATCAAATCCCCCTGGCGGATGGCGGTGAAAATATCCTCACCATCTTCACCATCCAACATCGATTTCTCTAAAATCCTTGCCGATTCCGAGTTCCGCAAACGGGGCGGCACAACCGGAGTCCAAGGCGGGTCTTTCAGTTCCGGCACTGGCAGCCCCACAAAAGACATCAAATCCTTGAGGCCTAGCAGCCCCTCTACGACGTAAACATCTTGCTCACCGAGCTCCAGCTCCTCCATCAGCATATCTCGCAGCGCAGGCGGCATAATCGCTTGAATTTCCATCCGCACCGCAGAACCTCCAAACCGGCGCTTGCGGAGTTCCTGTTCTATTGCCAGCAGCAAATCCTCTGCCTCATCTTCCTCCACGGTCAAATCGGAATTGCGAGTAATGCGGAACGGGTGATATTCCTCAACGTCCATCCCCGGAAACAAAGCTTCTAAATTGTGGGCAATTACCTGTTCTAGGGGCACGCCAGTCCAAACAGGAGATTTGCCCCTCTGCTGCCACTGCAAATCCCCCGGTAGTGGCACAAACCTCGGCAAAACCTGTGGGACTTTGACACGGGCAAATAATTCTTCCCGCGTGTCGGGGTCCCTGACTACTACTGCTAAATTGAGGCTGAGATTTGAAAGGTAGGGGAATGGGTGGCTGGGGTCAACTGCTAGGGGAGTGAGTACGGGAAATACTTGTTCTTTGAAGTAGCGGTGCAAATAATTGCGCTGTTCTTGATTGAGGTCAATGTAGTCGAGAATGTAGATTTCGCTTGCTGCTAGTTTCGGCCGCAGGGTTTGCTCAAAATATGAGTGCTGCTGAGTAACCATCGGCAAAAGCCGCTTGTTCAGGGCATCTAGCTGTTGTTGGGGCGTGCGGCCGTCAGAGGTTAATTTGCTGACTTTTGCGTGTACTTGTTGTTTGAGGGCGCCCACGCGCACCATAAAATATTCGTCTAGGTTGGAGCTAAAAATAGCGAGAAATTTGAGTCTTTCTAGGAGGGGCGTGCGGGGGTCGAGGGCTTCGTGGAGCACGCGGTTGTTGAACTCTAGCCAGCTTTGTTCTCGGTTGAAGTAATATTGAGGATCGCTGAGGTTGATTTCAGTGTAGGTTTTGGCGGGGGTCTTTTTTGGCTTGGGCATGGTTTGGGGGAGTCTTTCGGAGGCTCGGTTGATGGCATCTCTAGAAATAGTATTGTAGGTTAAAGGATTTATTCGCATCTGCTTTTGGTCGATCACACGTTTTTGTAATACCTGTAGGGAAACGGCCCAGCCTAAGTCCGGCCCCTGGATATGCGACTTATCCCCTCGCCCCAATCCAATTCTGTACCGCATTCAGCAAGTCCTCTTGATTTGGCCCAAAACCTGTTAACGGCAATTCCAGCGGTGCATCGGTAATCCAGGCGATATGAATTCCCATTTGAGAGTCGGTGAGTTTGCGGCAGAAAGACGAAAGCGCATCTTCGCAGGGACAAGAGTGCAAAATTAAGGCGATGTGCTGTTTTTGCAGCCGATTTTTGAGTTGCGGAATTAATCGCTTGAATTCGGGGGCGTTGCGAATTGCGGGGATGTCTGCATCTGCGGGGAAGATTGCTTGATATAGTTGGGTACAGATCTCTTGGGCGATCGCCCTTGTATCGGTTTCGCCTTCTAAGGCGCGAATGTTGAGGGGAACGGGGAAGGTTTTATCGGTGGGTTGGAGCTGTTTTAGGAGTGTGGGGATATCTGTATTTTGTGGGTTGCGATCCGGTATTAGCGAATTTGTGGGTTGAGTGTGCCATGCTTGATAAAATTCTGGGTAAGTCATATTTTGGGCACAGTCCCAGATGACTTTGTAGCAGATTTCATAGCGAATAAAATCGTTTTCATAGATTTCGGAATTTAGGCAATCTTTCAATCCTGACACTGCGATCGCAACTGGGTTATCTTTGCCTATTTTTCCTAACTTGTATGCCGCATGCCTCCGGGTAACTTCATCACCTGAATTGCTGATTAACTCCACTAAAGCTGCAATCGCCACTGGATTATCTTTGTCTATTTTCAATAAGCTATCTGCCGCTTGCCTCCGGGTAACTTCTTTCTGAGAAGTACGGATTAACTCGACTAAAGCGGATATCACCACTGGGTTATCTTTGTCTATTTCTCCTAAGCTATCTGCCGCTTGCTTCCGGGTATATTCATACTGAGAAGTACGGATTAACTCGACTAAAGCTTGGATGGCAATTGGGTTATTTTTGTCTATTTTTCCTAATCTCAATGCCGTCATACTCCGGGTATTTTCATCCCGCTCAGTACGGATTAACTCTACTAAAGCTTGGATGGCAACTGGGTTAGCATTGTCTATTTCTCCTAAGCTATCTGCCGCGTACCTCCGGGTAACTTCTTTGTGAGCAGTACGGATTAACTCTACTAAAGCTTCGATGGCAACTGGGTTATTTTTGTCTATTTTTCCTAAAACATATGCCGCTTCGATTATGGTATTTTCATCCCGCTCAGTACGGATTAACTCTACTAAAGCTTCGATGGCAACTGGGTTATCTTTGCCTATGTTTACTAACCTCTCTGCCGCCAACCTCTGGGTAACTTCATTCTGAGAAGTAACGATTAACTCGAATAAAGTTTCGATGGCAACTGGGTGATTTTTGTCTACTTCCCCTAAGCTTTGTGCCGCTTTAGACCGGGTGTTTTTATCCTGAGAAGTACGGATCAACTCGACTAAAGCTTCGATCGCAACTGGGTTATCTTTGCCTATTATTTCTAAGAAAAATGCTGCTTCTATGCGGCTATTCTCATCCTGAGAAGTACGGATTAACTCGACTAAAGCTGCGATCGCAACTGGGTTAGCGTTGTCTATTCTTCCTAAGATAAATGCCGCTCGCATCTGGGTAGATTCATTCGTAAAAGTACGGATTAACTCGACTAAAGCTTCGATCGCAACTGGGTTATCTTTGCCTATTTGTATTAAGTTATATGTCGCTTGGTGTCCGGTAACTTCTTTTTGAGAAGTACGGATTAACTCGACTAAAGTTTGGAACGCAACTGGGTTATTTTTGTCTATTCTCCCTAAGCTAGATGCCGCTCGCCTCCGGGTACTTTTATTACTTGAATTGCGGATTAACTCGACTAAAGTTGCGATTGCCACTGGGTTATCTTTGTCTATTTCCCCTAAGCAATATGCCGCTCGCCACCCGGTATCTTCATTCTGAGAAGTAGCGATTAACTCGACTAAAGCGGACATAGCCCTTTCTCTATCCGTCTCTTTCAGTATCTCCCTTGAACCCTCGGCAAATGGAACGGTAAATGTTTGCCACTGCTGATTTTTCTCATTAAAATAACCAAATCCCCACTTAATAATCTGCGATACAATCTCGTCAGCAAGACTGCAATCCTTAAACTCAACAATCCCCGCCGCCGCTAGAAAATACGCACGATAACGATAAAAATCATTACACCCATCCTTAAACTTAACCAACGCCTCGATAAACCCTTCCTTCTCCTCCTTCCCTACTTCCTCACGCCCCAACCACAGCAAAATAACCTCCTTCCACTGCTTCTCAAAAATGCGATACCTAGCATCAGGATGTTGCGGATTCTTAGTAATATGATTCAAAAAAAAGTGCCAATCCTCAATCGCCAACGCCGCAAAATATTCCTGAAACGTCGGATGGTAAAAAGCATAAATCCCCTCCGCCGTCTCCGCATCCCTCGCGACTAAATTCAGCCAACCCAAACGAGAAGCTAACTCAAAATGGAATTCACCCATCACCCGATATCCCACACTTTCGGGCAACTGAAGCCGCGACGTTTCATTTAACATCCCTGAGAGGGCCAATTTCCCCAAAGCCGCATTCAATTCCTGCTGCTGAATCCAATTCAGGCGCGGTTTTTTCCACTGATACAAAGTTGTAACAAACCGCTGATAAAGCTTAGCCTTAGTATCCGGTAAATCCCCATCCAACGACTGCCAAGTGCCGCACAATAACGAACATCTCAGGGGATTTTTCACTAAATCTCGAATTCGCTCTTTTCCTGATGCTGCTAATGCTTCGCGTAGCTGTTGAGAAAGAACCCCCCCAGCCCCCCTTGCTAAGCAGGGTGGATTAATTGTCGAGAGGTTAAATCAAGGCTATGAAGGCTATTGACCGACATTATGCGAGGCATTTAACAGGTTTATCTGAACTAGATAAATCAAAAAGTAACTCACTCAAATCTTCAACTTGATTAGCCATTAATCTTAAAGCTTCGGGAAAAGTATGAGTACATTTCATGCGAGCCAATGAAACCAAGAATTGTCTAATTATTGCCCAATTAACAGGTGCATTCCCACCACGACGCATATCGTTATCCTCGTTTAACGTCACATCTTTAACCCAATGCAACCTATTTTCAATCAACCAGTGACCACGAATAGCCTCGGCAAATTGACTGGCTGACCAATCCATACTACTTAAATAATAGTGTACTTCATCGAAATTAACGAGATGACGACGACTTTTTTTTCCCTCCCATCGAGTTCCATATCTCCTGACCACAATTATATGTTTTGCACCCGCCCAAAGGGGCAATAATTCAGGTGGAATTGGATAAATTTTGGTGTGGCGAGTTGTGGTGCGTCCATGTGCACATTCAGAAACTTCATTTTCGTCAGATGCCCTAGTAGAACTGACTAATTTCTTGGCTGCTTTAAACAGATTTAATTGATTCTTTTTGAGCGTAACTATATAGTCATTACCACTCTTAATAATTAAGGCAAGCGTTTTTTTTTGACAGTGCAGTGCATCGAGGGTAATTACTACTTTTTTACCGGAGAGTTCTTGAACTAGCTCCTCTACGACTTCGAGTTCACTTTTCTGTTTGTTTTCCATAACTTGATGTCGAAGAACCCATCCATGATGATGACTATAAACCGAAACTATACTGACAAAGTTTTGGTAAGAGCTGCTGCCACCTACGGAGGTGCTTTTTAGGCTTTTCCCATCCATTGCCATCAATTCTCCTTCGTCTATTGACAATTCCTGTTGAGACCATACATTAAAAAGAACGGCTAATATCTCAAAGTCTAATGATTGAATTATATTTCTCAACGTTGAATCTGATGGAAACCGAATATCACTGGGGAGGTTGAATAATTTTATCAGGGTTTTTCGATGATTTTTGGTAAATTCTACTAAGGGCTTATACCCCCAATATCCCGTGCAACTACCCAACAAAATTATCGTTAATATTAGCCAAAGTTCATGTCTAATACCTCTCGAATGTCTATGATCTGGAACAGATTTAATTGCTTCAATTAAATTCATGGTTAATTCATTTGACCCTGGATAGTCTACCCGGACAGGGCAGACTTAATTACCTCTTCTATTCTACATTCCCCCCTGACAATTAATCCACCCTGCCCAGCCCCCCTTGCTAAGGGGGGAGCAAGAGTTTCATCTTCCTGTATCTCCTCCCCGTCTTCTCTTGTCCCCCCCCTTACTAAGGGGGGGTTAGGGGGGGTTAGAAACCACTTATCAATAAACATTTCCACCTGTTCGGGATAGGAAAACTCCAGAGTGCGATAAGTATCAAAAGTATCCAACGCAGAGCCGATCGCATCCCAAACATTCTGCCGACAACTTAGCACAATTCGCGCCCTTTGAATGCAGCCGCCCGTTCTAATTTGCCGCTCAATTTCCGCCAAAGGATTTTCATCTCCGACAGCCATCTCATCCGCCCCATCCAACACCAACCACACGCGCTCAGCATTAAACTGTGCTAAAAAATCATCCTTAATTTCCGCAGTCGCCTCAGCCTTCCCAATTCTGTTAATAGCCGCCAACAGCCAATTATCAAATAAATACGGCTCTAATTCCTTCCCCTGCAAATCCGCCAAGGATACCCAAATTACAATTGCCTCGGAAATGCCCGCCGCTACCCAATTCGCAATCTGCCGCAACAGCGTTGTTTTCCCCGCCCCCGCTTCCCCAATAATTCCTAACCGCTTCCCATTGCTTTTCGGGCTACTTCCTTTCTGGATAACTTGCTCAAGAAACTCGCTGTGTTCAAATTTTTGAGTAACTTCTTTTTCCCGGTATAAATCCGAACCTTCCTCAGCCGCAACATCCTCGCTTCGCTGAGTCACTTTCTGCCGTTCCACCAATCCCAGCGGCACATAAACATCATCTATTTCATGGTTGCCAAAAGTTAGTTGGTTGCTACTCAGTCGCTGCTGTTCTTTCTCGTCTAATATCTGCTGGCAAATAGCTGACCAGTCAATCGCCACGTAAGCAATCTGGCTCTTTTCAACTATCTCCTCAAGCAAAGTCTTTAGCTGTTCAATCAAAGCGTGAGTTTCGGCGGTTTGGGTATCATTCCGCGTTAAACTTTGCGCTGTAAAAATCTGGAATACCTTTTCATTGTCCTTGATTTCCTCGGCAAAGTACGCAGATACTAAGCTAAACAAATTTTCGGTTAATTTAGCTTGATAAAGTGTGACATCACAATCTTTTAGTGCAATCTCCAGCAGTTTATTTTCAACTTCTTGAAATCGATTTTGGCTTAACTCGTTTCTGGAACTTAGCAGCAATTCTATCTCATCTAAACCTTCTATGGGAATCCCAGAAGGGGGTGTTTCTTTGTTAACCTGCTTTAATTCAGATTTTAACTGCTTAATCTTCTTATCTAGCCATTCTAAATAAGAACGGTCTTGAGGCAAGTAAATAACGATACCTCTAGAAGCCCTGCGAGACGGCTCAACCAATTCTTTATAACATTCTGAGGCGATTTGTTGCTGAGCTTTCAGGAAAGAACGTTTTAGCGCTTTTTCTAAATCGTGATTGACAATTTTACCATTTCGTGATAGATTCTTTACTCCCTTCAAACAGAGGTGCTTGACTGCATCATTGGCTTGAGTGCCCACTATCCCATCGAAAGCGACCTTCAGAAGACCTCCCAATATCGCAGCTTCTAGCATTTGACGGTTCTCCTAATTTCAGGCTGCAAGCGGGTTATTTCAATGATAGGCGATCGAGTTTGGTTGCGGGCGATCGACCTATGCTGAAATCATCACATCAAAACTTCGATCGTCCGATCAAAAGTCGATCGCTCAAACATTGAATTTAGGCAAAACTTTCAACTATTTTTCGAGGATTACCACGAAATCCTCAATCATCACATCAAAAGTTCGAGCCAACTTGTGGACTGCTGCAAAGTCAACCATTGCCATACCCTGAGAACGGGCATAATTGCTAATCGTACTGTAGCCCACGCCCGATCGCTCCGCAACTTCCTTGAGCGTCCATCCCTTCTCGGCAGCCAACTCTCGAACCCGCAATCTGACTAAGCCTTTGCTCATATTCACTATTTACAAAATTTTGGATTTAGTATAATATATCAAAAAGCGATCGCCCCGGTCATTCGATTTTAGATTTTAGATTTTAGATTGACTCTAAAGATGAATCTTGGAGCTTGAACGTTGGTCGAAAATTTTGCGCTTCTCATGGCAGAAGTCGGGGCTTGTCTCCGTTTTGCGGCGGAGTCAACGAAACTAAAGACGATCGCCAGCTAAAATTAATCCCGACAGATTATTTCTGTCGATCGCACTTAGCAGAGATAGATTTACCTACTACCACCAGATGCAACTACAATGATATCAGAAAATCAGCTAAGATCATCAGCGATCGGCGCATCAAAAATTATTCACAAATCGTCGATCGTCAATCCGCGATCGAGATTTGTCACCGAAGAAACAGTGGCACTTCTGTTCAACATATCACCCGAACAGATATACCGGATCGATTGCTGCCACAACGTGGTGTATGTTCATGCCAAAGGCCTCAGTCGGTTTGTCAGCTACGCCGATTTCCCGCCAATCCTAGAAGTAAAACGGCCCTGTGCTCAAGATTTTGTCGCATGGTACAAACGCTGGAAACGGACACAAGCACCAGAATTTTGGACTAAATTCTATACGTACAACTTCAAAACGGCTGTTTCAGTTGACAGCTTGCTTGAGTGGGGTAAATTAGTAGCTACAGTTAAATCGGTAATTTCCGCCTCAGCGCTGCAACAGCTACGAGATGTTTACGCTCAAGAAAAAACATTGATGGAAAATTTTTAAAGCAGTCGGGGCGAGTAAACCCGCGCTTGTTGGCCACCAGCAAGATAAATGTAAGGTGCGCTTCGGCGCACCCTACGAAATAGAGATTCTACTCAAAACTCTTCTTTACCTTCCAATCCCCACATATTGGAAACCAGCCGCTTCTAAAGCCTTCTTATCTAAGAAATTGCGGCCATCAATCATCACTGGATGATTCATCAACTTCGCCATTTTATCGTAATCTAAATTGCGAAACTGTTCCCAGTCTGTCACCAACACCAAAGCATCGCAACCGTCTGCCAACCTTTCGGGGTCAGTTTCTACCAAAACTCCCGACAAACCGTGACGCATCCCAGTTTGAGAAACAATCGGATCGTAAGCTTTAACTTTCGCTCCCAATCGGTTCAAACTCTCGATTAAATTCAGCGCTGGAGCATCCCGCAAATCGTCAGTATCCGGCTTGAAAGTTAAACCCAAAAGTCCGACAGTTTTACCTTTGAGAATCTTCAAAACGTGCTGTAACTTTTCAATAGCAATCAAGCGCTGGCGTTCGTTAACTTCCACCGCCGCTTTCAGCAAATGCGCCTCGTAACCGTAATCCTCAGCAGTGTGAACTAAAGCCGAGACATCTTTGGGAAAACAAGAACCGCCCCAACCAATGCCAGCTTGCAGAAACTTGTTGCCAATTCGTGAATCTAAACCGATACCTCTGGCAACTTGAGTAACATCTGCACCGACACGATCGCAAATATTAGCAACTTCATTAATAAAGCTAATCTTCGTAGCCAAAAAAGCATTAGCTGCGTACTTAATCATCTCCGCTGAACTGATATCAGTCATCACCACAGGAACCTCTGGCAAAGACGGATTTTCTGCAAACTTGCGATCGACAATCGGCCGGTATAACTGTAGCATCATATCCATAGCCCGCCGAGAGTTGCTGCCGAGAACAATGCGATCGGGATTAAAAGTATCAAAAACAGCACAGCCCTCCCGCAAAAACTCAGGGTTACTAACCACATCAAATTGAACACCTTTTTTTGCTGCGACTTCTTCACCAGTAGCGCCATCACCACTTTGAGGTTTTTGACGTTCTGCTAAACCGTCTAGTACAATTCTTCGCACCCAATCCCCCGAACCGATGGGCACTGTCGATTTGTTTACGATTACTTTGTAATCGCCGTCGAGGTGAGCTCCAATTCCGCGAGCAACCGCTTCCACGTAGCGAGTATCGCTTTCCCCAGTAGGCAAAGGAGGCGTCCCCACGGCAATAAACAAAATATCTCCGTGAGCCACTCCTGCGGCTAAATCCGAAGTAAATTCTAGATTGCCAGACGCAGATGCAGAGGACATTAATTCAGACAGTCCAGGTTCAAAAATAGGCGACTGTCCCGACTTCATTAATTTAACTTTTTCTTCGTTGTTGTCTACGCAAATCACGTGGTGGCCGATGTGGGCCAAACAAGTGCCTGTGACTAAGCCAACATATCCTGTACCGATGACGCAAACCTGCATAGAAATCTCCTCAAAGCTAGTAAAAAAATCAGATGGGAATCGAGAATTGGGAATCGGGAATTGGGAATTGGGAATTGAGAATAAGGAAGATTTTTACCCTCCCCCACTCTCCCAGTCTTCTCCTCTCCCAGTCTCTACTTTTGGTTTCCCTCAATGCGATCGCGAAAATCCTTTATAGTCAACTCTAAACCTTGATCCAGCGGCACAGTTGGCTCCCACCCCAACCAATTTTTAGCACGAGTAATATCCGGTTGTCGCTGTTTTGGGTCGTCTTCCGGCAGCGGTTTAAAGATAATTTCTGCCCCTGGATTAATCGTGTTTTGAATTTTTTGTGCCAGTTCCAATATAGTGTATTCGCCGGGATTTCCCAGATTCATCGGCCCGATTTGGTCGCTATTCATCAAACGAATGAATCCTTCCACCAAATCAGAAACGTAGCAAAAACTACGTGTTTGGGAACCGTCGCCGTATACAGTCAGTGGTTGATTCCGCAAAGCTTGAGCAATAAAATTGCTCACTACTCTGCCGTCATTTTCCAACATCCGGGGGCCGTAGGTATTGAAAATTCGGACAACTCGAATGTCTACCCCATTTTGACGGTGGTAATCAAAAGATAAGGTTTCAGCTACTCGCTTCCCTTCGTCATAACACGATCTGATCCCGATACAATTAACGTTGCCGCGATAATCTTCTGTTTGTGGATGTACGTCAGGATCTCCGTACACTTCGGAAGTGGAAGCGAGAAAAAATCTTGCTTTTACCCGTTTTGCCAATCCCAACATATTCATCGTGCCGATGACGTTTGTTTTAATTGTCTTGACAGGGTTGTACTGATAGTGTATGGGGGAAGCGGGACAAGCCAGATGGTAAATCTGATCTACCTCTAACCGAATCGGTTCCGTGATGTCGTGGCGGATCAGCTCAAAATACGGGTTGTCCAGCCATTTGAGGATATTGCGTTTAGTCCCGGTGTAAAAATTATCCAGGCAGACTACCTCATGTCCTTGGGCCATTAAGCGATCGATTAGGTGGGAACCGAGGAAACCCGCACCGCCTGTGACTAAAATTCTCATTGTGGAAACTGCCGTTCTGTTTAGGGGTAGGACTGGAGTACAAAAATTCAGTCGCTCGAATGAAACTTACTAATAGAATAACAAAATAGCGATCGACAATGTAAAGACTTATGCGTCACTTTTATAGAATCTTTAATTAACTTAGCATTCTCAAATACTTTGAACAAAGTGCTATAGTTCGCAAATGTCGGTAGCAATTTTTATTTAAGATTTAATATTTCCGAAAAAATACTGTTGACAATAATTCACTTTTGAGTTAATAGGTATTAATTGTTTGTTATGTGTGAGTGGTGATGCGATCGCTTCTGTCTTGAGTTATCTAAGAAAAGGCTGATTCCCTAGGCATTGCAACGCTTCACGGGCTTGTTTGAGAATAGGTTAATCCAGTTTATGTAAACAGGGCTGACGCGCGTCGAGGCTAGAAACTGGGTTTATTCGTAGATATAGTTGAGAAAGCAAATATTTTTCAGAGAAACCAGGTTTATTTGGTCTTAGTCGCGATGAACCAACTGCGAAGACGGGAATTATAATTATACAGTATCGCTATCCGATCGCGGTGGAATCTCAGCAGCAGTTAAAGTCACAATTATTTTTAAGAAAACGTTAGGTATTCCTGAAGTATAAATGTCTGTTGACTACCTTTAAGATTCTGTTTCATCACCCGAAGCAGACGATTATCCATTTGCTGTGTATCTTGGGTGAAAAAATCATGAAGTACCTGCACTTTGCCTGCATAGTCTCGCTCGGCTTTACAAATTACCATTCCTGCATGATTTGAGGTTGTAGAATGGAGATTGATGAAATCTTGACGATTTTCTGTAATGACTACTCGCCCTGCATTTGTCGGGTACATCAAGACTTCATCATCGGGAATTTTTTGATTGGCTTGTCCGGCGCCCGAGGATGTCAAAACATCATAGCCACGCGATCGCAGTAAATCCACCATTGCGATCGGAAAGTTTTCATTCGAGTAAAACTTTAGCATTTTTAGTTACTCATTTTCAGCAAGCCACAGGTCGATTTCTTCTCGGTTGTGTTCGTAATAGTTCGCAACCGCTTGCAAATCTTGAAGGGTGAGTCCTGGATAATTATAGAGAAGTTCGGATTCAGTTGCGCCCTGTTGTTGGTAGGCGATAATCGTCCAAACGGGAATGCGGGTATCGCGAATTCGCGCTGCACCGCCACAAATTTCTGGAGTTTTGTGAATGGGATTCTGAAGGGTTTGGATGAATTGTAGGGTTTGTGCTAGCAAGTCATCAGGCAGTGTTTCAATGGTTTGGAGAAGTTGTTCTTTGATGGTCATAATCGAGCGCCAAAATCTAAAATAGTATCGAGCAAATCCATTAGAATTGCAAATTTCCTAACCTATGCTCCATTCTCTTCAAAAAAAGCTTCTAAATCCCGATCGCCTCTGATAATTCTCATAATTTCAATTCCATCGTTCGCTATGCGGTAAAAGATAATGTAGTTTTGCAGAGGAATACCGCGCAAGTAGGGGCGAAGTTGACTATAAGTGCGTCCCATCAGAGGAAATTGTGTCAAGTAGCGGCATTTTTTAGTGAATTCGTCGATGAATTGTTCGCCTGCTTCAACGTTGCGTGCGACTTACTTAGTCTGCGATTTCGTCCAGGTCGCGAATCGCTTCAGGTGAGATGATATATTGGCTCATTGGCGATTATACCGATCGAGCTTTGTGAAATTTGGCTCTAATTTGAGCGATCGCCGTTTCACCATCCACTCCTTCACCGCGATTGAGTTGTGTGGAGGCGATGTCGATTTTGGCGCAAACTTCTTCTACCCAGCTATTGTATCGATCGCATTTTTCCAGTAGCCGTAGCGCGTCAGCAATGATTTCGGTAACGTTGGTATAGCGCCCGCTAGCGAGTTGGGCTTGGATGAGTTGTTCTTGTTCGGGGGTGAGGGTGATACTCATAGGTAAAGATCGGCTGGCTATTTTTTTATTGCAGTTCGGGGGGATTGCACGTTTGTCTCTATTCTATTCTAATCTATGACTGATGCGTTACGTTGCACTAGTACAGCTCGGCGTAAGTACACAGACTATATTTATGGTAGAATAACATAGTTAGCTGAGACCCGTTTAGGTG
>NZ_JAUBVF010000089.1:7031-17196 GCF_036705685.1 Microcoleus sp. AT3-A2 | reverse complement strand
ATCTTGCTCATCTGTGGGATAAATTCTGTACTTGTAAGCTTTATACATTTATCAAGGTTGCAGAATACCGATAAAATTATCATAGCGCACAAAAAGGATATTGATTCGCTCTCGCTCAATTTATTGTCGGGCTGCGTTTTCATCCCGACGCTCACCTTCGGTAGAGCGCAAGACTTCCCATTCGCATTAGTTAAATCTTAACCTAACGCGGTAATTCTGTGGGAGGCGATCGTCCGAACAACGTCCGAAGGAAGCAGTCCCAGGAAACAAAGAAAAATTCTCCCCCTCCGACACTCAAAAACTGCGCCACTGCGCCACTGCGCTACTGCCCCACTCCTCCCCGGAGGCACCATTTGTGTTGCAAGTTGTAACAAATGATTCCCAAAAGTGCCAATTTGTCTCAAATTGGTGAAAGCTCGTGCCCGCGAAAAGGAGTTTTGCGAATATGTCTTTAACAGATACCCAAGTCTACGTAGCGCTCGTAATTGCTTTGATTCCCGGAATCTTGGCTTTCCGGCTGTCAACTGAACTGTACAAATAGTTTCCAGACACCAGTTGCGAACCGCAAAACGCCTGCCTGACCAGTTAAATCTCTCGCATTACAGATACAGACAATTGCTGCCCCAGTGCAGTAGATTGTTTGTGTTCAGCAAGACGAGACTGCAAGGGCAGGCATTTTTATGGGGAAATTCCGTCTTAAGGCGTCACCTTTGTCTCAACAATTTTGGCTGTCAGCACCCTGACAAACAGCGGCGAGTGTGCGTTAAGCTCAGAATTTGCTCTTGTGAACTCTAAAACGTTAGTCTCAGGTATTTGAAAAAAAATTATGCAAGCGATTCAACCCACTGTTACCCCACTGCGTCCTGTAAAAAACTCCCCTCGGGTTACTCCTCGTCGCAGCAGCAGCCGCCAGCGTTCCTACCCTCACCAAACCCTCGCGGCCGAAACAGGCGTCAAGTTGGCAGTCAACATGGTACTTTCAGTCTGTGCCACTTCTGCTTTGCTTCAGCTTTGGCCTCACTACCGGGCGGTGCAAGAAAAATTGCACGAAATCCAAGCTGAAGTCAATCTTACCCAAGGGCGAGTAAATCAGTCGCGATCAAACTTTAACCGCTACTTTGACCCTAGTCTTACTAAAACTGTGATGCAAGAGCAAAGCAACCAAGCAGATCCGCAGCAGCGTCCGGTGATTTTGCAAGAAGCCGAGGTACCCGAAGCTGAGGAATCAACCCCCCAACCTTAAGGGAAGAGGAGTTTTGGGTTTGGATATCACGTCCAGTGTGCATCATTCTTTTATGTCATTGCTTCGCACAGCGAAGAATGACAGATGAATCTGTCGGACGTGATATCACTTTTGACTTAAAGAGTTTTTAGGATCATTGTTGTCTGTTCTTGCGAAGGAAACACAGAGACAGACAAAACCTGTGTATGAGGCCCTGTTGCAAGATCAAAACTTCAAACTCCGGCTTATACTGACTTTGCCAGCACGGTTTTTTCTTTAAGTAGTTGCAGTGCAGCTTGATATTGCAAGTCTGCTGCGGTGCCTATCTGATCGCGGGCGATGGGTTCCAAAGGCACTACGCGATCGGGCGCAATCCCCAGCTTGTTAATATCTTTATGGTTAGGCGTCTCGTACTTAGCAACAGTCACGGCCAACCCGGAACCGTCAGACAAATCAAACAGCGACTGAATTAGTCCTTTGCCAAAAGTCTTTTCTCCTACCAGTTGAGCTCTGCCGTTATCTTGCAGCGCACCCGCCAAAATTTCGCTAGCACTGGCAGTTCCCTTGTTCACCAAAACAATCAGTGGATCGTTAGTTAGGGCTTGTCCAGAGGCTTCAAAACTGCCGAGAATGCCTTGTCTGTTCACCGTGTAGACGATCGTCCCGGAATCGAGCCACAGGCGGGCAATTTCAATCCCTGCTTGCAACAGTCCGCCCGGGTTGTTCCGCAGGTCGAGAATGTAGGCGGCGGCTCCTTGTTTTTCCAAGCGGTCGATCGCGTGAGCGACTTCCTCAGTGGCGTTAGCGCTGAATTGACTTAAGCGAATGTAGCCCACCGGCAAATTCTCCGAGGCCGACTGCAATTCGGCGTAAACCGGATTCAGAGCAATGCGATCGCGCACTAGCTCAATGTCCTCAGCAGCGTCCCTTCCCTCGCGCCCCAAGGTCAAGGTAACGGGAGTGCCGATGCGGCCGCGCATTCGAGTTGCTGCTTCGTCTAGGCTCAATTCTGAGGTAGGAGTGCCGTCAATTTTCAGAATGCGATCGAGGGGTTGGATGCCAGCTTTATCCGCCGGTGAGCCGGCCAAAGGAGCCACCACTGTCAGGGTATTTGTCTGGGGGTCGATCGCAATTTGCAGCCCCACACCCGTCAATTCTCCCGAAGTGTTAACCTGCAAGCTGCGGTACTGTTCGGGTTTCAGCAGTCGAGTGAAGGGGTCGTCGAGATTCGCCAGCATCCCCTGAATCGCCGTGTAAGTCTGCTGTCTATCGTTAAGCGGTTGCTTGACAGCTTTTTGGCGAATCGACCACCAGTTTTGAGAGTTGAAGCTGTCATCCACATAAGAGCGATTGACAATTCGCCAAGCTTCGCTCAATAGCTGCTGTTCTTGAGTTAGGGCCGCCGCAGGCTGCGCCCACCCACCTAGAACTAGGACGACTTGGAGGCAAAGTAAAATAGCAATCTGGAAAACTCGTCTGTGCATGATTTTTCTGTAAAATACCAGTAAGTATTACATTTTATGTATTTTACGTTTGTACGCTTTTAAGCTTTTGTGCATTTAACTCTCCCCAAGGGATTCGGCATTCGTCAAACGTCCGCCGCGAACAAAAAATTAGTTAAATGTAACATTTAATCGCAAAATGAGTGAAGTTTTCTCATAAATATTAAAATTTACGCCCCAGGGACCCGGTGGCCGGCTCGGACTTTGGTCTGTAGCTCTGCTCTTGGCTGTATGCCAGCTTGGGGCGGATGTTAAGCTTGCAGAAAATGGTATTTGAGACTCAGCCAAAGCATCGCTCGCGTGAAATTTGCACAGCAATTATGTTACATTTTTTATCACAGTCTGGAATTTGATCGGGCAACGCCAGCGAGTAGGGACAAGCCACCGCTTAGTTTCCCAGGGCTTGCAGGCGATCGCACAAGAGAATTCCTTTCGTCAGCTCCAAATTTAAAAAATAGCCTCAGGCATTTGCTAGTAAAAGCAAGCTGCTCGGCGCGGGGCGACAAAAAACCTTGTGGCTGCTGCCCTGAACCTCAACCACAGCAATATTCTTTTAGGAATTCTGGCTCCATGTTTTCTAAACAAATCACCGACTCAAAAACCTACCAGTGGTTTGAGGAACGCCTGGAAATTCAGGCGCTCGCCGATGACATCACTACAAAGTATGTACCCCCGCACGTCAATATTTTCTACTGCTTGGGCGGAATTACTTTAGTTTGCTTTCTGATCCAGTTTGCCACCGGCTTCGCCATGACTTTCTATTACCGTCCCACGGTAGCAGAAGCTTTTTCTTCAGTGCAATACCTGATGAATGAAGTTAACTTCGGCTGGCTGATCCGCTCCATCCACCGCTGGTCTGCCAGCATGATGGTACTGATGATGATTTTGCACACCTTCCGGGTTTACCTGACCGGCGGCTTCAAAAAGCCCCGCGAGTTAACCTGGGTGACAGGAGTAATCTTGGCAGTCATCACTGTTTCTTTCGGCGTGACCGGCTATTCGCTGCCTTGGGATCAAATCGGTTACTGGGCCGTTAAAATCGTTTCGGGCGTCCCCGAAGCCATCCCGTTTGTCGGCTCTTTGATGGTTGAACTGCTGCGCGGCGGTGTCAGCGTCGGTCAAGGCACTTTGACTCGCTACTACAGCTTGCACACTTTTGTGTTGCCTTGGCTGATTGTAGTCTTCATGCTGGCTCACTTCTTGATGATTCGCAAGCAAGGTATCTCTGGCCCGTTGTAAGTTTTGAGTTGTGGGGGCGGTATTTTTTTTGCCCCCCGCTGCATTTTGAGTTGAAAATTCAGAATTCATCGCTCATGATATTTATTTACGGCTAATACTTCCTGCGATCGCACCGCTGATTCAAACTAAGGAATACAGCAGAATGGCAGCCCCGGGTAAAACTAAAAGGAGAACACTCTTACTATGTCTATTCTCAAAAAACCTGATTTGAGCGATCCCGCGCTCCGCGCTAAGCTCGCTAAGGGCATGGGTCATAATTATTACGGCGAACCAGCTTGGCCTAATGACTTGCTCTACGTTTTCCCTATAGTCATCATGGGAACGATTTCTCTGTGCGTGGGTTTGGCTGTACTCGACCCGGCTTTGGTTGGGGAACCTGCTAATCCTTTTGCTACTCCGCTGGAAATTCTGCCGGAATGGTATTTGTGGCCTGTGTTCCAACTTTTGCGCGTTTTGCCTAACAAATTGTTGGGTATTGCTTGCATGGCTGGTGTTCCCGTTGGCTTGATTTTGATTCCGTTCATTGAGAGCGTTAACAAGTTTCAAAATCCGTTCCGCCGCCCTGTTGCTACTACTGTTTTCCTGTTGGGAACTGCGGTAACTCTGTGGTTGGGTATTGGTGCTATTTTCCCGATCGACAAATCTTTCACACTGGGTCTTTTCTAAGATTTAAGTTTGCTTGATTTTGACGCCTGCGGGTTTCCTGTAAAGTGCTTTGGTACTGGTGGGAAACTTTAGCGGGCGTCATTGGATTTTTGATTTTTGATTGGGGATTTTTGATTGGGGATTTTTGATTTTTGATTTTTGATTTTTGATTTATCGCTCTAAAAGTTAAAAATTATCAGTAATTAATTGTAGGCACAACGGCTGGTATGAAAATGCCGACTATCGATCGACCCTCCACCGCCCTAGGGTCAAATTCCATTAATTTTTATTGCGAAATTTTGACAAACAGAGCGAGAATATGTATCGTAAGTGCGGGGTATCTTTTGTATAACTGGAAGAACTTCAGACCTATAGAATAATAGCAACTCTCCCAGGTGCAAGCTATGTCCCCAGAGAAAGCATTAATTCTTGATTTTGCCCAGACAGACGCGATGAAATCGATTCTCCCACATCCCGCAATCATGTCGAGTCACGGGGCAAACTGGGAGGGAATTCATGTCGAATATCACCATCAGCCGCCAAGCGAATCCCCCGAACACTCTCTGCAACAGCACAGCATTGGCATGATACTCTCTTCAACTATCGGGGGAGCGAAACTGAACGGGAAACACTACGGTAGCGAACTCTGCCATAGTGGACAAATTTTTATCGCTGCTGCTGGTACTGATTACCACCCCTATGCAGTCGAAGACCATGAATTTATTGCGATCGCTCTTGAACCTACCGACTTCGACAATACAGTTTACGAATCGACAAATTCCAATCAGATTGAAATTATACCGCACTGGCAAATCCGCGATCCGTTGATTCTCGGCATTGGCTGGGCCCTCAAAACCGAACTCGCATCCGGTGGATTAAACGGTACTCTCTATGTCGATGCACTGAAAAACGCGCTTTCACTTCATATACTGCACCGCTATTGTGCACAAAAAACCAAGATGCGAGATTTTGAAGGCGGGCTCGCTCCTCAGAAATTACAAATAGTTATTAATTACATTAATGAGTACATACACAGAGATTTGCACTTAACTGAACTTGCTAATTTAGTGCAGATGAGTCCTTATTATTTCGGTCGTTTATTTAAACAGTCAATTGGAGTCACGCCCCATCAGTACGTGATTCAGTGCCGGATTGAAAAAGCCAAACAGTTATTGAAAAGGCAAGATTTATCAATAATCTATATATCGCAGCAAGTCGGGTTTCACGACCAAAGCCATTTTAGCAAGACTTTCTGCAAAATCGTCGGTTTGACTCCTAAGAAATATCGCGATCAACTTTAATAAAGGTAACACCCGCAGTCTGGCAGCGGTTAAAAACCCCTGGCGGACTGTCGGACTCTCGGACTTACCCAAAGTTTTTGGCATTCTGGAGTTTTTGCATTCACCCACAAGTCCGCCGGGGAATTAATTCCCCGTCTCATAGCGAAAGTCGGTTCAAACCGACTGGCAAATCCAATTAAATTATCATCAATACCAGTTTTCTTTGAGAGGACTTTCGCTATGAGACAGGGGTTTTTAACCCCTGGCGGACTGTCGCACTTACTCATCGAACCCATAGACTGTCACACTTACCGATCGAACCCATAGGTGATGTTACAATTATTCATCAAATTAAGTGAAATTTCGCAAGAAAATTGTATTTTTTGCAAATTTTCCGCAAGAATTTACTATAAAGCAGAGCTCGTAATTTTGTAGAGTTGCTCGCATAACATAAACCAGGGGTACCAGCTATGAGCTCTCAAAATCAACAGGCATCTTACGGTCAAATTCCCTTAAGTTTTATTGCAAATGCTGGACAAACTGACCCTAATGTGAAATTCCAGGTGAAAGGCGCCGGTCACAGCATCTTTTTTACTCCCAACGAAATTTCTTTCGTCGCTTTCCAGCAACCCAATGAACCAGGAAACCAAGCCACAAATTCTTCAGTTGTCCGCAGCAGCTTAGCCAACAGCAACCCGAATCCGAAAATTTCCGGGCTGGAAAAATTGCCGGGAGTTGCTAACTTTCTGTTAGGCGAAGATTCCAGTCAATGGCAGACTAATGTGCCTACTTTTAACGGCGTTGTTTATCAAAACGTCTATCAAGGAATTGACCGCATTTTCAAAGGTACAGAAGGACAACTTAAGAGCGAGTTTTTGGTTGCACCTTTTGCCGATCCGAGTCAAATTAAGATGAACTATACTGGTGTTAACGACATCCGCTTGCGTGACGACGGGGCGCTGATATTAGAGACACCGCTAGGCGAATTAATTGATGACGCACCGATAGTTTATCAGGATATCAACGGACAGCGGGTGAATGTTCCCGCAGCTTACAATTTATTAGGAAACGGTCAAGTTAATTTTAGTTTGGGATATTTTGACCGCACTCAACCCCTAGTTATTGACCCGGTTTTAGCTTACTCGACTTACCTAGGCGGCAGCGACAATGAAAATGCCAACCGCATAGCTGTAGATAGCACAGGTGCGGCTTACATTATTGGAACTACGCATTCTAACAATTTTCCTACTACTCCTGGTGCGTACCAAACCACGCTAGTAGGTGGAATAAGTGACATATTAGTTACCAAAATTAACCCCGAAGGAACTGCCTTAGTTTACTCTACATTTATTGGTGGCCCTAACAATGATGAAGGTTTTGACATTGCCGTAGACAGTCAAGGAAATGCTTATTTAACCGGACCAGTCAATCCGGGTTATCCAACTACAGCGGGTTCTTTTAAACCTACAGCAGATATTACGAGTGCTGCTGTAACTAAACTCAATGCAACAGGAAATTCGTTAGTTTATTCTACTTTTTTAGGCGGTAGCGCTATCCCCGATGGTGGTACTTTTTTCGGCGCTAGCGGGAGTAGCCTCGGCAACGGCATTAAAGTAGACAGTAACGGTAATGCTTATGTTGTCGGACCGACATACGGCGGTTTCCCCACCACTGACACTGCCTCCCAGTTTAATTACGGAGGCGGACTGGATGGGTTTCTTGCTAAAGTTAATCCCACCGGCAGTGCTTTAGTTTACTCTACCTACTTGGGCGGTAGCGGTACCGATGATGCTAAAGCCATTGCACTAGACAATTCTGGTAATGTCTGGGCTACCGGAAATACCAATTCGACTGACTTCCCGGGGGCAAATTTAGGCTTTCAAAATGCCATCGCAGGTGGTTATGATAATTTTGTCAGTAAATTTGACGCGAATGGTGCGCGCGCTTATTCCACTTATTTAGGTGGCAGCGGCGATGACTATGGTGCTGATATCGCTGTAGATAGTGCTGGAAATGCCTATGTTGTAGGAAATACCACTTCAACTGATTTTCCTACAGTTAATCCGATTCAAGCAGGTAATGGAGGTGTTGCTAAAGATGCTTTTGTCACCAAGATAAGTGCTAATAACTCTTTGGCTTATTCAACTTATTTGGGCGGCAGCGGAGAGGAGAATGGCGATCGCATTACTGTAGACAGTGCGGGTAATGCTTATGTGACGGGAAACACTACTTCGACTAATTTCCCGACTAAGAATGCGATTCAAACTATCAGCGGTGGCGGGCAAGATGCTTTTATTACGAAAATCGATTCATCTGGTTCTGCCTTAGTTGATTCTACTTATCTCGGCGGCAGCGGGAACGACTTCGGTGGTGGTATTGCGGTGGATGCTTCTGGTGCAGTTTATGTAGCGGGAGGTACTGCTTCTACTAATTTCCCAACAGCAACTCCTTTGCAAGCGGCGAATGCGGGAGGTGTTTCTGATGCTTTTATTACTAAAATAATTGCTGGCGGGCCGCAGGTGAAGATTGTTGAGTCGGGCGGCGGCACTAATGTAGCAGAAAGCGGGACGACGGATACTTATACAGTGGTGTTGACTAATCAGCCTACTGCAAATGTGGCGATCGCACTCAATACTGACAGTCAAATTCAACCGATTGCTGGCATTAGTTTCACTCCAACTAACTGGTTTGTACCGCAAACAGTGACAGTCAGTGCAGTTGATGATGCAGTAACAGAAACTTCGCCGCACAGCGGCCCGATTACTCACACTGCTATCAGTACCGATGCCAGTTATAACGGGGCGAGTGTCAGTTTTACGGTCAATGGCACTGCTGGCAATACCGTCAATGCTAATATTACGGATAACGACACCGCAGGCGTTAGTATTACTCCTGCTAACACGACTGCGACGGAAGCCGGTGCAACTGGAACTTATACCGTTAAATTAAATACCCAACCGATCGCACCTGTTACGATTAACTTGGCTACAGGCAGTGAAATTCAACCAATTACCGCACTTACTTTTACCACTACTAATTGGAATGTCGATCAAACTGTTGCGGTGAAAGCAGTTGACGACAATTTAGTTGAAGGAAATCATGCAGGTGCGATCGCCCATACTGCTACCAGTACCGATACTAACTATAACAGCATCACAATTCCGGCTGTTAGCGTCGCCATTACCGATAACGACACGGCTGGTTTCAGCATTGCACCTACGAACATAACTGCTACAGAAGGCGGTGCAAATGGCAGTTACAAAATCCAGCTAACTTCGCAACCAACTGCACCGGTTACTATCAGTTTCAATACGGGCGACCAACTTAATCCGATCGCCACACCTATTACTTTTGATAGCACTAACTGGAATGTTGCGAAAACTGTCACTGTTAGTGCGCTCGACGACAATCTAGCACAAGGAACCCACAGCGGCACGATCGCTCACACAGTTACGAGTACCGACGCGAATTATAACGCGAAAGTCATTTCCAATGTGACGGCATCAATTACAGATAACGATAGTCCCGGTATTTCTATTGTGCAATCAGAAGGCGAGACAGCTATTGCTGAAGGCGGTGCAACCGATAGCTACGGCGTACTTCTGACTACTGCACCTACTGCAAACGTCACGATTAATTTTGATACGGGCAGTCAAATTAATGCGATCGCACCTCTGACTTTCACGCCGAATAATTGGAATGTGGCACAAAATGTCAGTGTTACGGCGATCGATGACAGCATAGCGCAAGGAAGCCGCAGCGGCACGATCGCTCACACCTCTGTCAGTACAGATACTAATTATAACAACCTGACGATTTCTCCCGTGACTGCCACGATTGCTGACAACGAGACGACGGGTGTGAGTATTTCACAGCAGAGCACAACTGCTACAGAAGGCGGTGCCACAAGCATTTATACACTCAATTTAAATTCGCAGCCAACTGCACCAGTTACTATCAGTTTTGATGCGGGAAATCAAATAAGTGCGATCGGTGCAATTACCTTCGACGCTACTGACTGGAATGTTGCCAAACCGGTCACAGTAACGGCTACAGACGATACGGATGTGGAAGGGGCGCACACAGGGGCGATCGGGCATACTTCTACCAGTACCGATGTTAAATATAACAGCATCACCATTTCCCCTGTTAATGTCGCCATTACTGACAACGACACTACTCCAACTCCAACTCCCACACCTCCAACTCCCACACCTCCAACTCCCACACCTCCAACTCCCACACCTCCAACTCCCACACCTCCAACTCCCACACCT
>NZ_JAUBVF010000089.1:0-6931 GCF_036705685.1 Microcoleus sp. AT3-A2 | reverse complement strand
CCAACACCAACACCTCCAATACCTCCAACACCTCCAACACCTCCAACACCAACACCAACCCCAACCCCAACCCCAACACCAACACCAACACCAACACCAACACCTGCTGGAATTACCGTTAATCCTGTAAGTGGATTAATCACGACAGAATCAGGGGGAACAGCAACATTTGATGTCACACTCAACAGCCAACCTACTGCGGATGTCAAAATAGATTTAGAAAGTTCCAATACAACAGAAGGAACAGTTTCTACACCCTCGCTGACTTTCAATTCTGGTAACTGGAATGCAGCGCAAACGGTGACGGTAACGGGTGTTAACGACAATGTTGCTGACGGCAATAAACCTTACACGATTGTTACTGCCCCTGCTGTTAGTACGGACAACAATTATAACGGCTTAAATGCAGCCGATGTCGCTGTTACCAATAATATCCCAGCCATAGACTTAGCTCCAAACACTGCAAGTACAGCCAAGGAAATCAATGCTGCTTCTAGTTTCAGAAATTACCCCGATGCAGTGAGTAGTAACGATCCCGATTACTACGAATTCACTTTAGGTGCTCAAAATGACTTCAATTTGTCAGTCAGTGGAGTCAATCAAGATGTCAAAATAGAATTGCTTGACAGCAGTCAAAATGTCATTTCAACTGCACAAGATTCTGGCCCAGCCTCCAAGTCAATTAACCGCATTTTGGAACACGGCACTTACAATGTGCGAGTTTCTTCAGTTAATAGTGTAGAAACTCCCTACAATTTAAACTTGTCGGTTATACCTCGTCTTCCAGGTGTTACAACTACAGGATATGAAGGCCCTGCATTCACAGCTTTGCAGCCAGTTGCAACTACCCAAAACTCTTCGGGGAGCAGCAATAACAATGTCTTTTATTCCCCGTCCGAAAACAATTTTCTGTCTTCAGTGCTTTCTAGTTTTAGTGGTGGCAACAACAATGACCTAGCATATTCTTATGGTTTTGACGCCAGCGGCAACGACCCCTATCCCGAGCATAAGCGCGATGCAAGTGTATCCAGTAAACTGATCAATCTGGACAAATTCCGCGCCGCACCGCGTTTTTCCGGTATTGACGGCAGCGGTTTCTCTGTAGCGATATTAGATACTGGCATCAACTTAGATCACCAATTCTTTGGCCCTGATACTGACTCTAACGGCATCGCCGATCGCATCGTTTATAACTACGATTTTGCCGACGGCGACGCAGATGCAAGCGACCAAGACGGACATGGATCGAACATTGCTAGCATTATTGCCTCCCAAGACCCAACCTATACAGGGATGGCACCTGGGGCTAATATTATCGACCTAAAGGTGAGAAAGGATCCTCCAGCTAATGTAGGAGACGAAATTAATAAGTTTCCGTTTGTAGAACAAGCTTTGCAGTGGGTATTGGAAAATGCAGATGCTCAAAACATTGTCAGCGTTAATATGGCATTCGGCAGCGGTGAAAGTTATTCCAGCGCTATTTCACTCTACGGAATTGGAGATGAACTGGCAGAATTGGCGGCGAAGAATATCATTGTTGTCTCTTCATCCGGCAACCGTTACTACCAGTACCAGTACGAGAATCCTCCAGGTGTCAACTACCCTTCAGCCGATCCGAATTCTCTATCGGTCAGCGCGGTATATAACTCCAACATTGGTAGTTTTCAGTATCGAGATTATTTTGGCGATGCGATCGCAAATACCACTGCTGCCGATCGCATAGCTCCATTTTCTCAGCGTAACGGGGCATTAACCACAGTGTTTGCTCCGGGGGCACCCATCACCGGGGCTGGGGCTGGCCTACCTGGCGAGTTCACAACCCCCTCTGGCGCTCCCATAAACATTTATCACGGTAGCAGTCAAGCTACAGCCCACATTGGGGGCATTGCAGTGTTAGCCCAACAGTTAGCACAGCAAGAATTAGGCCGCCGACTGACACCAACCGAGTTCGCCAATCTTTTGAAAGCAACCGGTGTCACCATCAATGACGGCGACGACGAAGACGACAATGTTACCTATTATACCAATTTTGATTACAAGCGCGTCGATGTGATGGCTTTGGCCCAAGCTATTATCGGCAATCGGCCGCCAGAAGAGAAAATTCACCTGGGCAGTACGTACACTGCTCTCAATCAAGTAGTTCCTAACGTCTACACAGACCCGGATGGCGACCTACTCACCTACACGCTAACCCTGACTGACGACAGCTCATTACAGAGCAATCCGAACAGCAGTTGGCTTGGATTGTCGTTTAACTCTGCCGCAAACACCATCCAGTTCACCGGAACTCCCCCAAGCAACTGGGGAGACTTCTACGCTAAGTTAACAGCAACAGACCCTGATGGTGCGTGTGCCAGCCAGATCATCCACATAGTGAACAGAGGAGATGGCTGGGTCATCGACGGTTACATTTCTGGGGCGACAGTCTTCCTAGACGCCAACAAAAACGGCATCAAAGATACCAACGAACCATCCACCATTACCGATGCCAGCGGTAAATATAATCTCAATATTTCCTTCGAGACTTTCGACACCAACAAAAACGGCGAAATCGACCCATCAGAAGGTAATTTAGTTGCTACTGGAGGCACGGACACCGCCACCGGCTTGCCCCTAGAAACGCCAGTCACCGCACCACCAGATTCTACTGTTGTCACTCTCTTAACCAGCTTAGTTGCCGACTTAATCGACAAAGGAGTTGCACCCGAAGCAGCACAATCTCTGGTCAAATCTGCTCTGGCGATTCCCGCTGAATTTGACCTGACTAGCTTCGACCCCATAGAAGCCACCAACAACAATTTACCGGGCGGTGTCCAAGTCTTAGCAGAAATGGTGAAAGTCCAAAACTTCATCACTCAAACTGCTGGTTTGATTGACGGTGCTTCTAGTGCAACTACTAACGAGATTGTCAAGGCTGTTGTCAGTTCAATTACGACTCCCATTCAATCGGGTACTGTTTTAAACCTGAGTTCTTCAACAGCTTTAGAACCAATCATTCAGCAAGCTGCCGCTAAGATTCAGCAAATTGACTCCAATTTCAACAGTCAACAAATTACCCAAATTACATCGCAAGCTGCGACTGTAATGGCAACAGCAAATCAGCGCATTGATTCGGCTGTTTCCAACCCAACAGGAACATCAATTCCTGAATCAGTTGCCCGCGTCCAACAAGTAGCTTTGGGTGCAACAACTCAAGACTTCAAAGCAGTCGGTGCGGGAACTAAGGCAATTTCCCAGGTAGTTACTGACAATACTGGTGCTGCTTTAGATGCCAAAATTCAAGCTGTGACATTACCTGCTGCGATTGCAACTCCTATCGTCAGCGGCGACGCGGATTTGGGCAGCAATTCTCCCAATGCAATTCTCGGTACAAATGGCGACGATATCCTGACTGGCGACGGCGAAAATAATGTTTTGATGGGAATGAGGGGCAATGATTCCCTCGACGGCGGCCTCGGAAATGACAGTCTTTTCGGCGGCAAAGGTAGCGATACTTTGCTCGGAAGTAGCGGTGATGATGCCTTGTTTGGCAATCGCGGTGCTGACATTTTGAACGGCGGGGATGGCAGCGATATTCTGCTGGGAGGTAAGGGAGATGATTTGCTGACTGGCGGCTTGGGAAATGATAGTTTGACGGGAGGAGATGGTAACGATCGCTTCTTGCTATCTCCAAATTCGGATATCGATATTATCTTGGATTTTGAAGACGGAAAAGATTTGCTTTCTCTAGGCAACAATCTTACTTTCTCCCAACTGTCCTTTACTCAAGAAAACAGTACAACTTTCATCCGTTCGTCAGTAAACGGAGAAATTTTATCTGCTCTCAATGGGGTATCCTCTACTCTAATTAATGTCGCCGATTTTGTTGGCTAGATTTAATAGCAAGTAGTCGCACATAACTACGGTTTATGTGCGGCTCTCAGAGAGTGGGGCTAATACTTTAGATGCAGAAAGTATATCTACTTACCAGCAATCGTTAAAAATTCCACTCAATCTCCGGGACAAGGCTAGACTTGGGCGCAGACATATTCAGTAAAACTATATCTATATTGCCACTGGGTTTACAAATAAAGATGGCTATAGTTATACTTACTGATTTTAGCATTTAAGTGGGATTCAATACCCGCTCAATTGCCGCTCAATACCCTCTTGCTGCTAAATGCGAAGCGCGTTATGGCGAGGGATTCTTGGAGGAATTATGATCAACCTAAATTTAGATACTATTTTCTCATCGCTGATGAACCCGGCACTGAATGAGTTTCAGGCTTGGGCTTTGCAAAACCCGGAAGAAAGTCTCAGCAAAACGATGCTACCGCCGATCGCCCTGATTGAGGGTTTGATTGCCAACGAACCCACCTATTTGCCGATAAAACGGCTGGCTTTCGGAGCGAACTTTTGCTGCGCGGGGCAAGTCGTGATGGGAGAGTTTGACACCCTAGAAAAAGCACTCACATCGCCCCAGGCGCGCGGATGGCGGCTTGGTACTTCTGTACTCGATCCCGATAGCGCGCCCAACCAAGATGTAGGCGGCAGAAACCTTTTCCTGCTGTCTTTGTCCGATCGCGAAACTGACAGTAACAGCAACCACGCAGCATTCCGAAGCTGTATGCAGAAATATCTGTTCAACAGTGCCACAACGGCTCGCCAGGGAGACGAAATCGCCCGACGGTTGCTCGATCGGCTAGCCGCAGATTATGCCGAGATGTCGCACGGTGCGGGGGGAGCGTTTTTTACCGATGTCAAGCGCGGTTGGATGGGATTTTTAGTCCGATATCTGCACTACGTCATCTTTGGGATTAATCCAGACGATTCAGAGTCGATCGAACTTCTCACCGAATTGCATTACACCCGCCAAAGCCCGCTGCACTACTTCGCCGTCATCGGCAACCTGCTGCAAAGCCTGAACCTGTTTGGACACGGGGATTTGTCCACTCTAATCGAGCGTGCAGCGACTATCTATGAAAATTCCCCAGCTTTAGCCGACTTTGAGGAGAGCTCGGAAAACAATGGCATGACTAAGCGGGAATTGGCAAAGCTGATGACATCAATTATGGGCATAGCGGGACTGCAAGGCCCCCTGCACCTAGGCTACACGGCTATGGGGTACCGCCCTCTCCCCGCCTATAAAGGACAGCAGACGGCCGAAATTAACCCGACAGATTTTTGGGATCAACTCGATTTGGATGATCGCCAGTCGATCGAGCTGTTCCTCCTGGAATGCGCCCGCCTCTGGGCCCCCGTCAGCGCCACCCACCGAGTCGCGACAGAGCCTTTCACCGCAACGGTAGCGGGCAAAGAACGCACCTTCCCCGCAGGAACCAAGGTACTGATACCGCTCAGTTTGGGGATGCTAGACGAGAGTTTCTGGGGCTCGACGGTATACGAATTCAACCCTAAGCGCGAGAATCTGTGTCCTTTTCATATGGGATTTCATTCCGTGGGCGATCGGAGTGCGGGACGGATTTGCCCCGGTAAAGACATCGCACTCAAGATGCTCGTGGATGTCGTGAGTACGGTAGGCAAAGTGCGGCGAGCCTCTGAGCCTAATTTGCAGGGGTAATCAATCCAAAAGCTCGATCGGACAGCGGTTGAAACTGGGATATTACACCATTCTCAAGAACAGGCTTTCCGGCCTGTTCCACAAGATATCAAGTTTCTTGTGGGGTGTCCCGCCCGCCCTTGAAAAACTTATTGGCACTGGTGCAAGATGTGAGTTGAAACCGCACGCCACATAAACTATTGAGCGATAAACTCAGAAATCAAGGGGGTATCTAATAGGGAACCAAAACACAACTAATTTGAGGATAAATAATACCATGTTAATCGAACACAAGCAACTAAAAGACATCGCGAATTGGATGAAAGTAGAACATCCAGCGGAGTTACCTGAAGTGCTGCAAGGTATCTTTTTTATGGACGGGAATGTTTTACCAGACGATTGTTTGACGATGTACAGTTCAGACTGGAATGCTGACGAACGGACGTTATTGCTGCGCGTTTTTGACCCTGTTATCTGGACATTTCATTCATCAATGGCGGGACGGATGTTAATTTATTTAGTCAAATTTTCTCGCTTTAGCTACTTGTTCCGATTCTCGGATGCAACTTTGCAGCACGGACACATTACGCCGATAGTGTTTGGATTATCTGTACCGCAGTGGCTGGTAGATTTTTTGATTGATCGAGATCCGAACACTCCGAATGGAGATATCTGGCATCGCAGAAACTCGTTTTTCGGCAGACCTGCTGAGAGTGGATATATACTTCGCAGGATTGTAGACAAAGATGGCAATTACACCTCAGCTTTTCCAGATATGCTGTCTAAAGTGGAGAGTGATTGTTTAATCATTGCCAAAGAGTGAAAATATTTAGGACAACGACAAAACCCGCTTCGTTAGGGGGGTTTTGTCGATCGAATTGGGGGGGTTTGAACCGACGACCTCTACGATGCCAAGTTTGATGTGATATCGTTTTCGGTTGCATCGGAATCATAAAATCGATTCAACAATTAACACTCAACCATTCAGTTTTTCGACCCCGAGTCATATCAACTGCGGTAGCATCGGAATTAATATTACCCACAGGTAGGACACGGCGCCGTGCAATCGAAAACGATATTACTTCTGGCTCATCAGAGTTTATTTGCCATGATTATACACCGTATTCCCGGTTCATAAAGTAGTAGGGACAAGGCATTGCCTTGTCCCTACGGGGATTCGTGGATCAGGGGTGTACTTCACAAACAACGTGGAATCTGCAGTAAGATGTTTGGTTTCACCCTTTTTTGATTCGCCAACCGTCTCTTAATCCATCGTCCCTACAATATTCTCACCTAATTAATTAGGTCGATCGCACTAGTACAGCACGGCGGAAATAAACAGACTATATTCGTGGGAAAATAAATAGTCGGCTTAAAAACCGTTTCGGCGAA
>NZ_JAUBVF010000088.1:10067-17784 GCF_036705685.1 Microcoleus sp. AT3-A2 | reverse complement strand
TGACTAATGACTAATGACTAATGACTAATGACTAATGACTAATGACTAATGACTAATGACTAATGACTAATGACTGATGACTAATGACTAATGACTAATGACTGTCAACTATTGTAAACGGTCGAGAGCCAGATTCAGTTTGAGGACGTTAACTCGCGGTTTGCCGAAAATGCCGATAAATCTGCCATGCGTATTTTTGGCTACCAACATTTCTACTTGATTTAAATTGAGCGATCGCACCGTTGCTATCCGCTGAATTTGCGCCCTAGCTGCCTCTAGGCTAATGTGCGGATCGAGGCTATAACCAGAGGTGTAGACTAAATCGGCAGTCCGTTTGATACCAGCTTTGTTGAGGCGGTCTAATTCAACTTGCACCCCCTGAAAACCATCTTTCTCATTACCTCGCTTCAGCAAATCCGAGTTACTGGGAGCAATCTTGCTAGCTCCCGAAACACCTGTTCTTTGACTTAAATTTTCTCCCTTTGTTGTATCGTAATTTTCGGTCGCAAAACTGCTGTAATTTGTCGTGCTGGGACGACCCAAAAAATATTTATCCGAGCTGAAAGGTTGACCAACTAACGACGAACCGACTAGAACTCCTTGCTTGGTAATTAAGCTGCCGTTTGCCTGTGAGTTGAAGGCAATTTGACCGATTACTAGCAAGATTAAAGGGTAAATAATGGCTGTAATTCCCCACAAAACCAAGGTAAGGCGAATGGCTCTAATTATTTCTCTCATAAATTAGTCGCTTGGTTATTTGCTAAGGTTTAATTATTAACTAAAATCTTTTCGGCTGAAAGATGACTACACACAGGTAAATAGAAAGGGCGATAACCACCAAACCCAGGAGACTTAAACCCCAGACAGCTTTTCGGGTCAAATCTTCACCCGCAGCCGCGTAAACAGCGGGGGCAATTATCGCATTAAAACACATTACCAGAAATAGCTGCACCGGGATTGGGTGGCGCTGCCAAAGCATTTGCGCTAACTCTATCGTTTCTTGAAAATATCTTGGTAAAACATCATTCAGGAAATTATTAGGTTCTATGAATTCTCCTTATTTGGGGAATAAACATCTGTCTTTCTATTGGAGGTTTTTTTTGGGAAAATCGAGGCAGAGCCTCTGGTTCTGCGTTCCTCGGCAGAGCCGGGGAACGAGAATAATCCGTTACATCCGAAGAAAGCGAATCCGTTGCCGAACTTCTCTTATGCTAGCCCAACGGAGGCTATCAAAATATCAATAATTTTGATAGCAATAAACGGCGCAACGGCTCCTCCCAATCCGTAGATTAAGATGTTCCGCTGCAACAGTTTATTGGCGTTCAAAGGTCTAAATTTGACACAAATTAATGCTAGTAGAATCAAAGCAGAAATAATCAAAATATTGTAAATTAATGCCGATAAAACTGCCGATTGACCGCTGGCTAAACCATGACGTTTAAAGCGCCAACAGGGGCAAATATTGCCGGAATAATTGCAAAATATTTGGCAATGTCGTTCGCTAGCGAAAACGTAGTCAGCGCGCCGCGAGTAATCAGCAATTGTTTGCCAATTGTCACTAAGTCAATTAGTTTGGTGGGGTCAGAATCTAAGTCCACCATGTTCGCTTTTTCCTTAGCTGTTTGGGTTCCAGAATTCATCGTGAGTCCTACGTTTGCTTGCGCTAGTGCGGGTGCATCGTTGGTTCCGTCTACTGTCATTGCTACTAATTTGTCCTCGGTTTGTTGTTTGCAAATTACGTCGATTTTGTCATCAGGAGTTGCTTCGGCAATGAAGTCGTCAACCCCTGCTTCATCGGCAATTACTGATGCTGTAATTCGGTTATCTCCGGTGAGCATTATTGTGCGGATGCCCATTTTTCGCAGTTGGTCAAACCGATCGCGAATTCCCGGTTTGATGACATCTTTTAAATAGATAATGCCGTAGGTGTCGCTGCCTTGACAAACAGCTAAAGGCGTGACTCCAAGCCGCGAAACTCGTTCGTAAGCTGCATCGAGATCCGGCCCCCCATTGCCGCCGCGCGATCGCACAAAACCCTTCACCGCATCCACCGCACCCTTGCGAACCTCCGTCCCATCGGGCAAATCCGTGCCAGACATCCGCGTTTTTGCGGAAAAATCAAGCCCAGTGGCGTTGGTGCGATCGAAATCCACCTGTGCGCCCAAATTCTGAGCCAAACGGACGATCGACTTTCCCTCTGGAGTATCGTCAAACAGGCTAGCAGCAAGGGCTACACTCGCAACCTCCTCCAGCGAGTGACCGTTTACCGGAATGAACTCCTCGGCTAAACGGTTCCCCAGCGTGATCGTCCCCGTTTTGTCCAAAATCAGCGTATTCACGTCGCCGCAAGCCTCCACGGCGCGTCCAGAGGTCGCTATCACGTTAAACTGAGCGACGCGATCCATCCCCGCAATGCCGATCGCGCTCAGCAAACCTCCAATGGTAGTTGGAATCAGCGCCACCAGCAGCGAAATCAGCGTCACCACGCCCACAGGGGTTTTCACGTAATTTCCCACGGGCCCAATCGTCGATACCACTATCAAAAACACCAAAGTCAGCACCGCCAGCAGCACCGTTAGCGCGATCTCGTTGGGCGTTTTCGAGCGTTCTGCCCCCTCCACCAGCGCGATCATCCTGTCCAAAAACCCTTTACCCGGGTCGGCCATTACCCGCAGCGTCAATTCGTCAGAGAGGATGCGCGTACCGCCGGTGAGGGAACTGGCGATGTCGGAACCCGGTTCCTTGAGCACCGGTGCGGATTCGCCAGTGATCGCAGATTCATCCACCGAGGCGACACCTGCGATCACTTCGCCGTCGGCAGGAATGACATCCCCTGCGATCACTTTAATTTGGTCGCCGCGTCTGAGGGATGTCGAACTAACTTCTTGAATTGAACCGTCTGGTAAGAGTTTGCGGGCTGTCGTGTCTGCTTTGGTCGATCGCAGCGCATCTGCTTGCGCTTTTCCGCGCCCTTCTGCTACCGCTTCCGCAAAATTAGCAAATACTAAAGTGAAGAACAAAATAAACGTGACTAAACCGTTAAAAACTACCGGATTTTTGCCGAAAACCGGGCCGAACAGCGTCGGGTCGATAGTTAATAATGCAGTCACAATTGTACCAACCCACACCACAAACATCACCGGATTTTTACGCATCACCCGCGGGTTTAGCTTGACAAAAGCTTCTTTAAAAGCTCTTTGATAAAGGCCTTTAGTATTTGCTTTTGGCGTATGCTTGCGAGACTGGCGAGAGCCTCTTGCAGGTTTTTTTGGGGAATCTGGAGTATGGGAAAAGGTCATGTCGATTGGGGATTTTTAATGAACCACAGAGAACACAGAGAACACAGAGAAAGAGAAGTGTGAGGTTGAGGATTTTCGCTACAGAGGTGGAGGAGTTGGTGTTGCTAAAGGTGTTACAGTTATTGATGCTGCTTCAAACTTGCCGCAGCTAATTTCATATCCTTCGGCAATTGGCCCTAAAGCCAACCAAAACTGGGAAAAATGTCAGCGCGCCTAGTATTATGATTACTCCTGCCGTTACGCTGGTGAACAAAACTGAATCGGTTCTGAGAGTGCCCGTTGTTTCGGGAACCAGTTGTTTGTTCGTCATGCTGTCAGCTAAAAGCAGCAGGGCAATAATTGGAACGTAGCGCCCCAACAGCAGACTAAAACAGGTGCTTAAATTCCACCAAAGTCCTGTCGGTGCGGGTTGAGAGTCGGCCAATCCTTCAAAACCAGAACCGTTGTTAGCCGCCGAAGCGTATTCGTACATTACCTGGGAAATGCCGTGAAATATCGGGTTGCTGATGCCGCTCAAACTGTCGGTAAAGGCGAGGGTAATTGCACCGGGGATTAAAACTGCGATCGGGTGAATTAATAAAACAACGCTGGCTAAAACAATTTCCCGTTTCTCTATTTTGCCTCGGTAGAAGGTAGAAGGAAAAAAAACTGTGAAAATATAAAAGACAAAAAAATGGATTGATTGAGGATGTTTAAAAGTTTATCGGCTATCCAAAAAAACCTGGGAATTCAAGAGAGACATTGGCGGGGAGGTGGTCGATCGCCATTTTATTTGCGATCATTGCAGTGCTGGAATTTACTACGCCCTCCGAGTATGTGTTTGGGTATTTGTACACGGGGCCGATTTCACTGGAAAATTCGCGATTGAGTCGGTTGGGTAAGTTGCAAATTACCCTGGTAGCGACAGCTTTGACGCTGTTAAATTTGTTTGTTCCTCCCGGAGAAACGATCGCCCTAGCCACTATCGCAAATAGATCGATCGCAGTCATGGCTTTAGGGGTGACGGGATATTTGAGCGATCGCAACCACGAGTACCAAGAAGCGATCGCGATCGCTAAAGCTGAGTTGCAGTCGCAGCAGCGGCTAGCAAGCATCCGAGAAGATTTTGTCTCTACTTTGAGTCAGGACTTAAAAACGCCGATGCTAGGGGCGATTGAAACAATTAAAGCTTTTCAGTCAGCAAAATTTGGAAATGTCTCCGCCAGTCAGCAAAAAGTTCTCGAAACAATGGCGCGATCGCACAAAATGTCACTACAATTAGTAGAAACGCTGCTGGATGTTTACCGCAACGATGCCGAAGGTTTAAAACGGCAACTTGCGCCCGTAAATTTAGTAGCTTCGGCAGAAGAAGTAATCGCAACTCTCACCCATTTATCAGCAGCGCGCCTGGTTTACATTAATATGAGTTACGGAGAGTCTAATTTCCGTCGCTCTTTGTGGGTAAATGGCGATGCGGTGCAACTTCAGCGCGTTTTTGCTAATTTGTTAACAAACGCAATTAACCATTCTCCTCGTGGCGGTAAAGTAGAAATTGTTATGGCATCTTATTCGAGTTATCAGGTGGTGAAAGTTATCGATAGTGGCTTGGGAATTACCGCCGATGAACTGCCCCACTTGTTCGAGCATTTTTATCAAGGAAACGGCAATCGGCAAGCCAAAGGATCGGGATTGGGGTTATACTTATCTCGCCAAATCATTGACGCTCACAGAGGTATAATTTGGGCAGGAAATAAATTTCCACAGGGCGCTTTGTTTGGATTTAGGCTCCCTGCTATCCCAGAGAAATGCAACCAGTTTATCCCTTGCAAATTCTCTTAGTTGAAGACGACGAACTTTTTTGGTTGGGGCTGCAAACGCGGTTGCAGCAAGAAACTTGCTTGCAAGTAATTGCTGAAGCGGAAGATGGCGAAACGGCGGTAGAATTGACTCAGGAACACTTGCCCGATGTGGTAGTTCTCGATGTCGGTTTGCCGGGAATTGGGGGTATTGAAGCGTGCCACCAAATTAAACAGCGACATCCAGCAATTCCCGTTTTAATCTTAACATCTCATTCGCAAAAATCGTTAATTGAAAGATTAATTGCAGCGGGAACTCAGGGATATTGCCTAAAAGGAATTGCGGCGGAAACTTTGGTGTTGGCAATTCGATCGGTAGCGGCGGGCGCTTCGTGGTGGGATCAGACCGCGACTGCGGAAATTAGGGCGGTTTTTGCTAATCCCGAACCTTTTAAAAATGGGTTGAGAGGGGAAGTTTTAGAGAATCCACTGACGAAGCGAGAACAGGAAATTTTAGCTTTAGTTGCGGGGGGAAAAGCAATCAGGAAATTGCACAAATATTGTACATTGCTCCGGGTACGGTGCAGGTTCATGTGCACGCGATTTTGCAAAAGTTAGAAGTGCCCGATCGCACTCAAGCAGCAGTGCTCGCTATTGAGAAAGGATTGGTAGTAGAAGAACTTTTGGCGATCGAACCTTGATAGGGCGGGTTTTGTACCGGAATTGTCGGTTTTTTAAAGGATTTATTGGCTAAACCCGCCCCTATCAAGATGCCTCTGTTGCAGGTTCACGGAAAATTAGTATTCGTCTTGATTGTTAATTTTACTCATGACATTTAAGGTTTGAATTTGCTAAGCTCTACACGCCTTAATTTTCCTACCGTCATCTAACCAAAGGTGTATTATGCCAAATTTTATGAGTTCAGTTTTTAGTTCGATCGCCTTTCTCGACTCTGCCCTTCCCGATCACCAAACTCTCCGCAACGGCATCGCAGCGGGGACAGAAGTTATTACCCTCGATGCGGCGCGGGATGGAGTAGTACAAATTACTGAGGCACTAGCGAATCGCAGCAATATCAAAAGCATTCATATCATCTCCCACGGTCGCCCCGCGAGTTTGCAGCTAGGCGCGATCGATCTAAACTTGACAAATTTAAAAACTTATGCTAAACAATTGCAGCGTTGGTGGCGATCGCTGGCAGACAGTGGAGAGATTTTGCTGTACGGGTGCGATGTAGCGGCGGGGGAGAAGGGCGCTAACTTTGTGCAGCAACTGAGTCAGCTAACTAAGGCAAAAATTGCTGCTTCTACATCGCCGATCGGCAGTTCCGCTATGGGCGGAGATTGGCAATTAGATTATACAACAGGAGCGGTGTCCTCTGGGTTGGCGATCGAGCCAGCCACAATGGCCGCTTATGAATTTGTGTTCAACCTAACCCTCTACGACGGCAGCAGTAACTTTCCAGCCGGATCGCCCGCCGGTATCGGGGCATCGGGCACTACTCAATTAGCTTACGGACAAGTACCTCTTCCCATACCTGCTTTTCTCCCATACGGTGGTGGTATCCAAGCTACAGGTGCGTTCTCGCCAAACACGGGCATTAATACTGCTAGCGTGACGGCGGCCAATAACACTACAGGCTATGCAGGCTACACCAACTACAAATACACTCCTCCAAGTCCGCCAGCGACGCCAGGAACATTTACTCCAGTCAACGCAACTTTCCCGGCCCTCAACCTTACTAACGGTTACAGCGTTTCTTTTCGAGTTGCAGTTACGGCGGAAAACAGTGGTATTAACGATCGGGCAGGTTTCAGCATCATCGCCATTAGCAGCGACGCTCAAAATGGCATTGAACTGGGTTTCACCAACAGCAACCTCGGTGCCAACGGAGGCATTTTTGCTCAAAACGGCGGTACAGCAACATCAGTTCCTCCGCTGTTTACTCGCGGAGTAAATGCACCTGTTAATATCAGCACTCCTACCGACTACAAACTGGTAGTCCAAGGCACCACTTACACGCTGTTTGCCGGCCCTACAGCAATACCAAACCTGACAAATCAGCCGCTGCAGAACTACACGGCATTTAATCCAGCAACCAGCCAGCCGGCTTTACCCTTCAATCCCTACAGCCAGCCAAACTTCCTATTTTTCGGGGACGCCACGGATCAAGCAAGTGCGAGTTTTACTCTCGGCCCCATCTCGGTTAATAATTTCCCGGTGGCCGTCGATGACGGCAGCTACAGCGTCGTGCACGACAAAGTTCGCAGCGTCTCTGTGGCGGAGGGAGTCTTAAGCAACGACACCGACGCCAACAGCGGCGACGCGCGTAGTGCCGTGGTAGTTACAGCCCCAAGCAATGGTACAGTCACGTTAAATCTCACTGGTGACTTCACTTATACTCCGAAAGCTGGCTTTGTAGGCACTGATACCTTCACCTATAACGTTAGCGACGGCACAGATTCATCTGTCCAACCAGCAACAGTTACCATTAACGTTACAAATAATAATCTCCCGATCGTACAACCCGAAAATTACCCTACCTTACACGATCGAGTCTTGAACGTGCCTGCCGCCAAGGGAGTTTTAGCCAACGATAGCGACGTTGATGGCGATGTGTTGACGGCAACTAAAGTCACAAAT
>NZ_JAUBVF010000088.1:0-9967 GCF_036705685.1 Microcoleus sp. AT3-A2 | reverse complement strand
TTACATACACAGTCAGCGACGGGGCTGCTACTTTACCAGCAATCGCGAATATCTCTGTCACCAACAATCCGCCGATCATACAACCCGAAAATTACCCTACCTTACACGATCGAGTCTTGAACCTGCCTGCCGCCAAGGGAGTTTTAGCCAACGATAGCGACGTTGATGGCGATGTGTTGACGGCAACTAAAGTCACAAATCCCAACAATGGCACGATCGCATTCAATAAAGACGGTTCTTTTATCTATACTCCCAATCCGGGATTCGTGGGACTCGACAGCTTTACATACACAGTCAGCGACGGGGCTGCTACTTTACCAGCAATCGCGAATATCTCTGTCACCAACAATCCGCCGATCGTACAACCTGAAAATTACCCTACCCTACACGATCGAGTCTTGAACGTGCCTGTCGCCAAGGGAGTTTTAGCCAACGATAGCGACGTTGATGGCGATGTGTTGACGGCAAATATTTTTAGCAACCCCAACAACGGCACGATCGCATTCAATAAAGATGGTTCTTTTATCTATACTCCCAATCCGGGATTCGTGGGACTCGACAGCTTTACATACACAGTCAGTGACGGGGCTGCTACTTTACCAGCAATTTCGGCAAATATCAACGTTACAAACAATCCGCCGATCGCACAACCCGATACCTACAGCGTCAGTGGGGGAACAGTCCTCAGCAAAATAGTGCCGGGAGTTTTAGCCAACGACTCCGACGCAGATTTGGACACGCTGAGTGCTGTGCTGGCCGCAGACCCGACGAAAGGGTCGATCGCCCTCAACAAAGACGGTTCTTTCACTTATACTCCTAACGCTGGCTTTTCTGGAACAGACACATTTACCTACACAATCAGCGACGGAATAGTTAGCTCGGAACCGGCTACCGTGACTGTAAACGTCAACAATAACCCGCCTGTAGCCAATTCTGACAGCTATACTACTGCTTTTAATACGGGTCTCAACGTGACTGGTTTGGGAGTCTTAATCAACGATACAGACCCGGAAAATGACCCGCTGACGGCGATTCTGGTGACAAATCCGGCTACAGGGTCGATCGCGCTCAACGCTAACGGTTCTTTCACTTATACTCCGAATCTGGGTTTTGCAGGGACAGACTCTTTTACCTACAAAGCTAACGACGGGAAAGCGGATTCTGCGATCGTCACGGCAAGCATTATTGTAAATAACCCTCCGACTCCAACTCCCACGGGAACTCCGACTGCAACTCCCACGGGAACTCCGACTCCAACTCCCACGGGAACTCCAACTCCAACTCCCACGGAAACTCCGACTCCAACTCCCACGGAAACTCCGACTCCGACTCCCACGGAAACTCCGACTCCGACTCCCACGGGAACTCCGACTCCCACGGGAACTCCGACTCCGACTCCCACGGGAACTCCAACTCCCACGGGAACTCCAACTCCCACGGGAACTCCAACGCCAACCGGAACTCCGATTCCGACTCCCACGGGAACTCCAACGCCAACCGGAACTCCGACTCCAACTCCCACGGGAACTCCGACTCCGACTCCCACGGAAACTCCGACTCCAACTCCCACGGGAACTCCAACTCCAACTCCCACGGGAACTCCGACTCCAACTCCCACGGGAACTCCAACTCCAACTCCCACGGGAACTCCAACTCCAACTCCCACGGGAACTCCAACTCCAACTCCTGCGGAAACTCCCACTCCGACTCCCACGGGAACTCCAACTCCAACTCCCACGGGAACTCCGACTCCGACTCCCACGGAAACTCCGACGCCAACTCCTGCGGAAACTCCCACTCCGACTCCCACGGAAACTCCAACTCCAACTCCCACGGGAACTCCGACTCCAACTCCCACGGAAACTCCGACGCCAACTCCTGCGGAAACTCCCACTCCGACTCCCACGGAAACTCCGACGCCAACTCCTGCGGAAACTCCCACTCCGACTCCCACGGAAACTCCCACTCCGACTCCCACGGAAACTCCGACTCCGACGGAAACTCCAACTCCAACCCCAACTCCAACTCCAACCCCAACTCCAACTCCAACCCCAACTCCAACTCCAACCCCAACTCCAACTCCAACCCCAACTCCAACTCCGACTCCCACGGAAACTCCAACTCCAACCCCAACTCCAACTCCGACTCCCACGGAAACTCCAACTCCGACCGGAACTCCAGACGATCGCGATTGCATTTGCGAACAGATTACCCTACCCGCGATCAGTTCGATTCCGGGCCCGAATTCTGTCGATCGCACTTTCAATGGCACTGACGGCGACGACTTCCTCATCGGCAGCAATCTCAACGACGTTATCAGCGGTTTCAACGGCGACGACGTTCTGCTGGGCCAAAAAGGCAACGACAATATTTACGGGGGACTGCCCAGCAATATCCCTCTTGGCCCGAATGCAGACAAAGACTTGCTGTTTGGCGGCAATGGCAATGATTACCTCAACGGCGCCGGCGGCGACGATCGCATTTTCGGGGGTAAGGGCGATGATGTGGCGATCGGCGGCAAAGACGATGACTTGATTGGGGGCGACAAAGGCAATGACACTCTGATTGGATATCAGGGTAACGACTGCTTGTTTGGAGGCAGTTTTGACCCGTTTAGCCCTGACTCGACTGGACGCGATTTGCTGTTTGGCGGTGCTGGCAACGACTTCTTGAACGGGGGAGATGCTGCGGATACTCTAAGCGGCGACGAGGGCAATGATACGCTTTACGGCGGCAAGGGCAATGACGTTCTGGTGGGGGGTACTGGCAACGATCTGCTGTTGGGCGATCGCGGCAGTGATAGCATTTGCGGCGACGATGGGGACGATACTATTTTCGGAGACCGGGCGATCGGCTTTAACGGCGAGCCTGATTCCCTGTGCGGCGGTGCTGGCAATGATTTGATGTTTGGCAACGGCGGTAGTGACAAACTATGCGGCGAGGAGGGTAACGATACTCTCTATGGCGGTAAAGGCGACGATTGTCTGATTGGGGGTTTGGGCAATGATATTCTCAGCGGCGGGATGGGGCGCGATCGCTTTGTTTTAACAGCAGGTGAAGGCAGCGATCTAATTACTGATTTCACAAAAGGTGAAGATTTGCTGGTATTAGGGGGCGGTCTAACTTTTGCTCAACTTAGTATTACCCAAAGCGCTAATGCAGCTTTCATCAGGATTGGTGAGAACGGTCAACTGTTGGCTGCTTTGAATGGAGTGCAAGCTAGTGCGATCGATCTCAATGATTTTACGATCTTTGGCTAAGCACTACATCATCAAGCCTCTCTGGCGTGAGTGCCTCGCGTGGTCGAGCGAAATCCTTCAAATGCCTGCAATCTCGTAGTTTGTAGCTGCGCGGTGCCCTGGCTGGCGTATTGGTGCGTGCGATCGGCTTTACCTCATCCTACCGTCCGGCGATCGGCAATCAACCTAGTTTATTGCCTATCGCCTGTTAAAAGAAAAAAAAGATTTAACGATCTCCGCCACAGAGATGGACAGCGTTTGAGAGTCTTCTTCACCACAAATACTCTCTCTGGTATTGCACCAGTTTCTCGTTTCCAGGCTCTGCGTCCTTTTTAAACCGGAACCAGAGTCGGTTCCAAAGTTGCCACTAATTTGAGATTGTACTCATCTTCAAACGACGGCTTTTTATAATCCAAACTCCAGAGTTCCAGAGCGCAATCGTCTTCGGGATTGAGCGGTTGTAGCCGCAAGTGAAACTCTCTAACTTCCGGGCGGTATTCGCATTTGAAATCAGAAATTGCGCCAATCTGCCGCCTATCTAAAGCAACAGCTAACCGCAAAAAAGGATGCAATTTACTGACGAATTCCCGGTATTTTTTCGGGAGAGCTATAAAGTTTTCGTGCTTCTTTTTGGGAGGATTTTTCCGGTGATAGCGAGCCAAATTGGCAATTACTTCAATCTCTGTTTCAGTGTATCCTAATAACTCACCATTGCGAATTAAATAGTAAGAATGCTTGTGGTGCGCTGAATGACTGACGTACAAACCGCAGTTGTGCAGAATTGCGGCAGCCCACAGCAACTCGCGTTCTTCGGTTCCCCAGTTGTGTAGAATTCCTTGAGTTTGGTCGAAGAAGTTGAGAGTAAATGCTGCGGTTCTTTCGCTTTGTTCTAAATTGACTTGATATTTGTTAGCCATGTGCAGAATGCTGCGCTGGCGGATTGAACCTTGATAGCGCAAGCGGTTTTCAATTAAACCGTGCGCCAGCATCCAGTCAACAATTACGCCTTCTCTCAGAGACCGATCGCAAACAGTGAGCGATTCAATTCCTAATAGTATCATAGCTTCCTGTAAAATCAAAGCGCCTGCCAGAATAATTTCGGCCCGCTTATCGGACATTCCCGGAATTGCCAGCCTTTCCGAGTAAGAAAGTTTCCGAAAACGATTGACTAAATCGCGTAAATCTTTTAAACTTAACTGATATCCGGCGAGGGGACTCGGCACTGTTCCAAACTTTTCGCGAGCGTTAATTGCAGCCAGAGTTTCAATGGTTCCAGCAGTGCCAATCAAACGCAAAGGTTCGCCAGCATTGAAGTGAGAGCGCAATTCGTCGATCGGTCTTTCGAGCGAAATCCGAATATAAGCTTGCAAATAAGCAAACTCCTCCCTGCTAATCGGGTCAGTTTTGACAAATTGTCCTGTTAAGCGAACAGCACCAATTTTTGTACTGGTGAGACAGAGAGACTCAGAACTGTCTCCTAAAATCAACTCGGTAGAACCGCCCCCAATATCAATAATCACCTGGGACTCATTGTTAAACTCCATCCCCGAAAGAACGCCGAGATAAATTCTCCGCGCTTCTTCTTGACCGGAAATTAAACTAACATTCAGGTCTAATTCTTTAGCAACTTGTTTGAGAAAATCTCGCCCGTTAGGAGCTTCCCGAACAGCACTCGTAGCCACCGCGATAATTTGTTCAGCATTGAAAGTTTTAGCAAGATCAAGAAAGCGGCCCAGAGTGGCGATCGCCCTTTCCATAACCTCGGACTTCAAGCACCCTGTCTTAACCTCACAATCGCCTAACCGAACCGTATCTTTTTCTCTAGCAATAATCGTAAACGCGGGCAATTTCGGATCGATGCGCGCCACCACCATGTGAAATGAGTTAGTACCCATATCAATAGCAGCAATAATGCGATTTGACTCCGCAGAAGCAAGTGAATTAACCATTGGAGTATCGGGGTTGACAGATATTTATGATTATTTCACGAATCCAGTTAGGCATTCTATTAAATTAGCAAAAATCGGGAACTGCTGACTGGGCAAGACTTTCACCTCTTTTAAATTCCGATAGAAGTATGCTCGCCAGCAGAGATAGTAAGTGATTGTGCCTAAAATTTGATAAAATCTAGAGTTAAAAATCTCAAATCTAGAATAGAAATGCTTAAAGAGCCCGATCGCCAACCCGAATCCACATTGCTAACCGTCGTGAGGCTTTTGAGATGGGACAAACCAGCAGGAAGGCTAATTTTAATGATTCCAGCCCTCTGGGCCGTCTTTTTAGCAGCAGACGGGAGGCCGCCCGCAGCATTAGTGGGCGTGATTGTGTTGGGTACCTTAGCCACGAGTGCGGCGGGATGCGTCATCAACGACTTGTGGGATCGCGATATCGATCCCGAAGTAGAAAGAACGCGATCGCGCCCCCTAGCATCCCGCGCCCTCACCGTGCAAACTGGAATAGGAGTTGCATTAATTTCCTTTGCTTGCGCGGCAATTCTTGCTTTTTATCTCAATCCTTTAAGCTTCTGGCTGTGCGTCGCCGCCGTACCAGTAATTATCTGCTATCCGCTAGCAAAACGATTTTTTCCAGTGCCGCAATTAGTGTTATCAATCGCTTGGGGTTTTGCAGTTTTAATTAGTTGGAGTGCGGCCGTTGACGGATTAGAATTAGCGACTTGGCTACTGTGGGGTGCAGTCGTGTTTTGGACGATGGGATTTGATACAGTTTATGCGATGAGCGATCGGGAAGACGATTTGCGTTTGGGGGTGAATTCCAGCGCAATATTTTTCGGGGATAATGCTGCTAATGCTGTGGGTTTTTTCTTTGTTGGTACTGTCGGTTTGTTAACGGCAATGGGAATTAATCTGCACTTGCATATTGGTTTTTGGTTGGCAATTAGTGCGGCGGCGATTTTGTGGCTTTTGCAGTACAGTCAACTGCGGAATGCGGATATTCCTAAGCTGGTTTACGGTCAAATCTTTCGCCAAAATGTTTGGGTGGGGTTTGTCATATTGGCGGGGATGATTGTTGGGGAGATTTTTTAATCCAGCCTGGGTGAGTGGAGGATGATTTCTTCGCACCCGAAAATTTTGTCCTCTACTAATTTGATTGCTTTTTCTAGATTATTCTACTTTGGCTAAAGGCGATTAGTAGTTTGTGTCGAGGCAGTTAGTCTAATACTTAGATCAGTATATCAAACTGTTAATATCATCGAATGAGGTATAATTATGAGCCTGCTTTCACACTTTACTGGAACAATCAAAAATACAGCGTATTCCAAGTTTATGAAGTGTCGGGACACGGCAATGCCCATTGGTGTCAACTTAAGCCTGAAAGCCCGCCAAGTCCTCCCGCCCACCCGCTAGTCCGCCAGGGAATGAATTCCCTGTCTAATAGCTAAAGTCCTCTTAAGAGGACTAATGAGTTCTTCAGTCCTCTTAAGAGGACTTTAGCTTTGAGGCAGGGGTTTCAACCCTTGCCGGACTTATACTGTTTTGACTAACAATCATGTGGTAGCTGATAATAAAGACAAAACTTATCAAGTATTGACAGCCGAGGGACGGACGCATATTGCTAAATGGCTGCGTTCATCTCTGTTTGGTAAAGTAGATTTAGCTTTAGTGCAGTTTACCACTTCTCAATCCTATCGAGTTGCGGAAATCGGAAACTCAAATCAGCTATCGGTGGGAGATTGGGTTTATGCTGCGGGTTTTCCGAATTGGCATTGGATTAATTCAGAGTCTATAGAAAAGACTCGGAATTGGGGGCTAAAAGCTTTTAAGTTAACGAGTGGGAAAGTGGGAATGTTGCCGGCTCAATCCCTTGAGAGTGGATACCAACTTGGTTACACTAATGATATTGCCGAGGGCATGAGTGGCGGGCCTGTATTGGATATTTCTGGTAAGTTGGTGGGGATTAATGGCAAATCGAAGTATCCTTTGGGGGGAATTGATGTGTTTAAGTGGGCGGATGGGAGTGTGCCTTCTCAGGCGGTTTTTGGCAAATGGAAGCTTTGAGTTGGGCGATTCCTATTGATACTTTTCAGCAGTTGGTGAGTCATCTGAAGGCATGATTATTCTCCGTTTGTCGCTACGGTTCGGATAGTTTTTTCACGTTTTCAACAGCTTGTTGATACCAAAAGCCTGTATCCCCTTGTTGCTTATACAAATCAGCGGCTTTTTGGTAATCTTGGATTGCACTCTGTTTGTCGTCAAGAGCAGATTTGAAAGTACCCCGATTGTGGTAGGCCATAGCATTGTTAGGCTCAAGCTGAATAGCCCGATCGTAATCTGCGATCGCATCTTATTTTTTCCCTAGGGCATACTTTAGTATACTCCGATTGTGGTAAGCCATAGCATTGTTAGGCTCAAGCTGAATAGCCCGATCGTAATCTGCGATCGCATCTTGGTTTCTCCCTAGGGCATATTGGGCAACACCTCGACCGAAGTAGGCTATAGCATGGTTAGAATCAAGCTGAATAGCCCGATCGTAATCTGCGATCGCCTCTTGGTTTCTCCCTAGGTCAGACTTGGCATTACCCCGATTGTAGTAGGCAACATCATCGTTAGGGTCAAGCTGAATAACCTGATCGTAATCTGCGATCGCCTCTTGGTTTCTCCCTAGGGCATATTTGGCTAAACCCCGATTGTTGTAGGCAACATCATGGTTAGAATCAAGTTGAATAGCCCGATCGTAATCTGCGATCGCATCTTGGTTTCTCCCTAGGTCAGACTTGGCTGCACCCCGATTGCTGTAGGCCTTAGCATAGTTAGAATCAAGCTGAATAGCCCGATCGTAATCTGCGATCGCCTCTTGGTTTCTCCCTAGTTCATATTTGGCTAAACCCCGATTGTAGTAGGCACCATGAAAGTTAGAATCAAGCTGAATAGCCCGATCGTAATCTGCGATCGCATCTTTTTTTCTCCCTAGGGCATACTTGGCATTACCCCGATCATTGTAGGCAATAGCATTGTAGGGATTAAGTTGAATAGCCCGATCGTAATCTGCGAGGGATTTTGTAGTCATTGCCTTTATTGCAGTTATTGAGTTTTAATGAAGCTGCTTCCCCGACGGTTTAGAGAAGTACGCCGAATCCGATCGGAGTGTTTGATAATTCTCAAAAATATTATCACAACAAAATAATTATTGGCAAAACTATTGGCGGACATTACTACATAATCAGCTTATTGGGTAAAGGTGGATTTGGCGAAACCTACTTAGCACAGGACGAATATCTACCCGACAAGCCCCCGCGCGTGGTTAAGATATTCAAGCCCCAGTCCAATGATCCCTTCTTGCTGCAAGAAGCCAAACGCCTGTTTTAAAGCGAACCTCAACACCTGAACAACTTAGGTAGCCACGATCGCATTCCGCAGCTATTCGCCCACTTTGATGAAAATCAAGAATTATATTTCGTCCACAAGAGATTTTGCAGCGCTATCTGGAATTATAGCGAGATCCCTTTCTAATAATTCAGAAAGGCTCTCGCCCATAATTCATCAAAAGAGCGATCGCCCTTCTTACATCCACGTTAATCAGCGTCCATCTGCGGTTAAAAAAGAGCGAGATCCCTTTCTCACCCAGATTCAAAAAGGCGCTCGCCCATCATTCATCAAAAGAGCGCTCGCCCTTCCGTTTGTGGATTCAACTAACAAAAAATTGTCATTTCAGTCAATTGTTGCTAAAATAATTACAAAAAACTATTCTGATTAGCCAATGAGCGACATCTCTATCAGCTTGCCAGATGACTTACTCACATACGTCAATCAAAAAGCGCCCAACCCCAGTGCTTTGATAGAATCTCTCTTAAAACAATGGCGAAAACAACAAGAAAACCAAGCTTTAGCAGAAGCTTGCAAGCTAATTGACGAACTAGATTTAGGATGGGATGAGGAATGGCAAGCTCAAGCGATTACCGACTGGGAAGCATCTGGATAGCTAGATTTGATCCCTCAGTAGGAACAGAAATACGCAAAACGCGCCCTGCGTTAGTCATTTCTGGTACGCTGTTCAACGAGCGGCGCAGCAAAGTGACTGTTTTACCATTTACATCCGCTCGTCCTCACGATCCTCGGATTTCTGCTGCTGCGATATTAGTACCCGCATCCCCACAAAATGGTTTAGATGCAGATAGTTTGCTAGTCTGTGTCGATCCCATGACGTTCGACAAAACAAGATTAGTACAACAAGTCGGCCAATTGGAACCCGAGCTATTTTCCCAAATTCAAGAGATTTTGCAGCGCTATCTAGAATTATAGCGATCGCCCTTTTTTAATTAGTCTAAAATATCGATCGCCCTTTCTCACCCAGATTCAGAAGGGCGATCGCCCGTCATTCATCAAAAGAGCGAGATCCCTTCCTGCATCTGCGTTAATCAGCGTCCATCTGCGGTAAAAAAAGAGCGAGATCCCTTTCTCACCCATATCCAGAAAAGACCTCGCCCATAATTCCTTCTTTAAAAAGTTGAAAAATTACAAAGCAAACACAATTCTGAGAGCTCGATCGATTTTTAGTAAAACCTCTGGCTCAACTTCACCTCGGATATCCACCAAGCGAGAAAAATAATCTATAGGGCGCGTTTGCAAACAATCTGCAAGAGATTTTTTTGTTAATCCATTTGCTTCTGAAGGTTCAATCTCCACATTACTTCTAACAATACTCCGGACAGTTTTTAAGCAGCCAAAGTACCATAAGACAAGACTGAAGGAAGATTAGGATGGTTTAAAATC
>NZ_JAUBVF010000087.1:0-18429 GCF_036705685.1 Microcoleus sp. AT3-A2 | reverse complement strand
TAAACCTTTTAAGTGGACATATAAGGGCAAAGTTTTGGCTATTTAATGGTCTGTGGATTTCCGCCTCGCTGTACTAGTAGGAAGTCCGGCCATTGATACGGGTACTGGTGCGGGCGCGCCGGCTGCTGATCAGCGCGGTGTGAGTCGCCCTCAAGATGGTGATAATAACGGAAGTGCGATCGTTGATATTGGCGCTTATGAATTTAACCCTACAGTCACGCAAACGACTCTTACTGGTTCTTTGGGTCAAACCAATAATTACAGCAGTGTCAATGACCTGATCACAAAATGGCCGAATGCCGCCCAGAGTCAAGGCATCAAACTGTCTGGGATAGCTTTTGATGGCGTGGAAACTGACTACCTTAACCCGAATGTCATCAGCAACCTCACCTTAGCAACCAACGAAAACCCTAAAAGCTGGTTAAGCTACGGAAGTACCGGTGGTATTGGTGTCCCATCCTCTTATGATGGTTGGTTCACTGACGCCAGGAAAATTCGGGCGGAAATCAACCATAACCCCAACACCAATCAATCTCAGGTGCTGAAGGTGAAATGGGCAGATAACCAAGACATCACTAGCACAACGATCGACCTCACTGGATTGAGTCCCAAAACAAGTCCTGATTTGGGCGATCAAGGCAATGAAGTTGCTTTCCTGCAAATCTTTAATAATGGGGTTCTGGTACCAGCCACCAAATTTACGATCACTCGCCTCAACGCTCCGAGCGCTCCAAAACCGATCACTCGGTCTTCAGATGGAGTGACTTTCATTGGCGATCGCACCGATGGCAGTTTCAAATTCCAGATAGTAGGAGACTCTCTGGGCGGCGCTACTTTTGACGAACTGCGGTTCTCCACCAAAGCCTACGATAGCCCCACCGCTGCCTACGCCGCCACTTCCTTCAAAAGCGATGGTTCCGATTACCTAGTGCGGCACATTGAATATCAAGGGATTTCTAATGCTGTGCCTCCGACTTTCTTCTCTTACGGTTCGTCTCCTGATCCTATTATTGATGGTGGTACTGGAGTTGTTACGATTAATCGGACTGGCAATACGTCGGTTGCGACTTCGGTGGACTATTTGATTGTTGCCCCTGGTGGCGGTCAGCCTGTGAACAACGTAGACTACAACATTAGTCCATTTGCTGTGAATCCTTCGTCCGGCACGGTGAACTTTAATCCCGGTCAAACTAGCGTTAGTCTGACGATTAACAATCTTCCTGGTTTGACTGGTGGGGTGGTGAATTTGGGCTTTGGCTCAGGTTCGATCGGCGCTCCGGCATCGACTGCAATTACTCTGCTTTAAGGCTGTTAGTAGGGCGAAGAATCGAGAAATCTTTGCTCTATTAATATGTCCCGCAAGTAGTTAAATGGTAGCGCTCTGCCTAGATAGTCGAGTGCTTCTAGAATATCGGCGCCGCAAAGAAAAATTATAAATTCCTTGTCTGACATATCTTGTCTACGTCTTGCGATGTCTTACTATAGACCTCTTGCGAAAGTGCGCTCTTTCTAGGTAAAATAAAAGAAAAAATTAGCTTAATAATATGAACTACGAAGAATTACAAAAGTTAACCCCAAAGACTTTAAACGCTACTGTGGAGTACATCAAGAGACCTTCAAAGAGATGGTAAAAATAGTCAAAGCGGAAAAAATATTTCAAAAAAAATCAGGAAGACCAAGTAAATTGTGCGTAGAAGACCAAATCTTAATGACATTATCCTATTTGCGAGAATAGCCTACTTTTTTTCATCTGGGAATTAAATGGGTTATTAATGAATCAAATGCTTATCGAATTGTAATTAGAACTGAGAAAGCTTTAATAAATTCAGGTTTATTTAATTTACCTGGCAAAAAACATCTTTATCAAAGTCAAATTCAGGAGATAGAAACTGTAGCGGTGGATGTGTCAGATCATGAAATTGAGCGTACCCAAAAAAAGCAAAAGAAATATTATAGTAGCAAGCAAAAATATCATACAATAAAATCGCAAGCTTTAGCCAATACAAAAACTACCGAAATAATATGTACAGCTTTTAGTAACTGGAAAACGCATGATTTTAGTTTGTTTAAAAAAAGCAAGCTCTGGATGAATGAAGAACTTGAACTTTTAGGTGATAAAGGTTATCAAGGAATCAAAAAGATTCATACTAATAGTAGAACACCACTCAAAAAAATAAAAAACAAAAAACTGAGTCAAGCCGAAAAAGCTTTAAATCGGCAACGGGGAAAAGACAGAATTATTATTGAAAATATACATCGAAGTTTAAATATATTTAGAAGACTTTCATCAAGATATCGGAATCGAAGAAGACGCTTCGGATTAAGATTGAATTTGATTGCTGGTATTTATAATTATGAACTTTCTTTGAAGATAAATTAGCGCTCGCCTGAGACTTTCGCAAGAGGTCTAATAAATGATTCAACCTAACATACCACAAATAGCTTGTGTATGTCAACATATTCTTACTGCCCGTAGTCATCTTTTTTTGTCTCTTGTATTCGGCGCACTATCAGACTAAAAAATCTGAGTGTTCGCACTTAAAAATGTTACCTGCATTACATACTAAAATACCTGACAACTCTCCAAAAAAACTCAACTTCATCCTCGGAGCGAGGTGAGAATATTCATAAAAAAAGCAGTAGCGATCGTTATTTAGCAAAAAATATGTAGCAAAATATTCCGGTGCCAAGGATATCGACGTTCTGCCACAACAAATCACATCGCGTTATAATGTAACTAATTACCATACCGCCTGAATCTCCTTAACATCTCGCAGGGATAATTGTATAACAATGTACATACCCGATTCCCAGCCAACGCAAACAAAAGTGCTGCTGACGATGTACGCTCTACCAAGTGAACGCCCGCAGTTCCCAGGCTTGCCTGACGAATATCACCCTGGCAATCACAAAAGTTGTGAGATAGTGGCTTTCTCCCTAATTATCTAGCCGATCGCGTATTCTCGGCCAGCGATATAAATCTCTACTACGAATCCAATCATCCCAATTGGTACAAAAGACCCGATTGGTATTTATTTGTCGTCGAAGTGTTGAGAGTTTACCGAGACAGAGACTTGCGCCAAAGTAACGCCATCTTAGACGAAGCCGTAACTCCTTTAATCGCCATCTAATTTCTGTCAGTAGGTAGGGAGAATGAAGATTTAGGGCTGATAGAATCCGAACAAAACAAAGCGCCGACTCAGTGGCAGATTTACAAGATAATTTTGAAGATTCGTTATTACTTTATTTTTAGCAAATACAACAACCAATTGAGAGTATTTCGCTGAGTTGGCAACCTTTACCGCGAACAAGTGTTAACAGGTTCTCGATTCTGGATACTAGAAATAAAGTTGAGTTTGGGTTTGTGGTAAGGTTCTTTCTTACAACATCAGAGGTTGTGGCTGCGCTAGTATGATGTTAATGGCAATTTAGCTCGGACTCTCGAAGGATTTTAAAGACAGCGAACTCAATTGGAAAGGCAGTGAGCCGAATCTGAAAGTCAGCGGGCCAATCCATTAGCCGATCGACTGCGAGCAATGGGCATTAATCCAGATGAGCTGTAAAATTAAGTAGCACCGCGAAATACTGTCTGTGGTGTCAATAAAAACTTATTAACTAAAAATAACTTATGCCAGACTCTACCTCACTGCGCGATCGCTACCTAGCACTAATCGACAAAATTGTCGAAATCACCCTCAAAGGTCAAATTCGCTCCAAAGAACAAGTTTATCAAATGCTGGTGCAAGACATTAGTACCGGTACTGGCGAAATCTTTGAACGCTGTTTCGGCGAACGCCTTGATGCCTCCGAAAATCAACTCAGAAATGAAAAAGACGAAATCAAACAAGCAAAGGCAAATCGCACCCTCCGAGCTCTCAAAACCATCCAAGGAGAATGGGAACGCTGGCAGAAAGATAACCGCGTCGATCGCGAAATTGCATCCTCAATCCAACAAATCGTTACGGCAGAATCTAACGCCCGCCTTCTGGCATTATTGCAAGTAATCGATCCGAATAAAGAACATCCGCTGACTCTCGCTCAATTGCAGCAATTGGCAAAATCCCTACACCAACAAATGCTGCAAACTGCCAATCCCGAAACCGAACAAGATTTGCAGCAAATCACCGCCGGCATCGCTAAAGGTTTAGAATCTTGGCAGCGTTTGGAACCGGAACTTGTGGGCTGGATTTATCAGCCGCAGCAGCTAGGATTTGCTGGTAGTCCCGAACAAAATGGGCCTTGGGCTTTTTGGGCCAAAAAAGTTAATAGTCCCTTTCCCCAGGCTCTTTTGAATACTATAGCGCTCGGTGAATCTATAGTTCAATTCGCAGCCCAGCAATCAAATTTAGATTTAGGCATATTGGTGGAAGTTGCGATTATTTTGCAGTGCTTGCAGCGGGCGTTGGCGACATGGTTTGACAAGCAAGTTTACGATTCCAAAGTGTCAACAAAAGCTTCAATTTCTACTTACATTACTTTCGCGGTCATTTGGAGTCAGCTAGCTAGTGGGTTTAATAATTCTACCAAGAGTGGCGAGCAGTTGGCAAATGCTTGTTTTCAAGTAACTTTGCAAATTTTGCGGGCTTTTTCTCAGCGAGAATACTTTCCGCTTTACGGGGGAATTTTTGCTTCATTTGATGGTAAAGCTCTGCGGCATACTTTGGATTATTTAGACGAACCGCTGCGGCGAGTTGAAGGCACTCAAGCGAAAGCTCGGATTCTGACGCTTTTGGGTTATTCGATGCAGGCGGCTGGGGCCTATGAGCGATCGCTCTTGCTGCACAAACAAGCGCTGGAAATTGCCCGTACCGAAGGAGACAAAGCTTGCGAAGTTGCCAATCTCAATCACATCAGCCGCAACTATGTTGCTCAAAAAAATTATCAGGAAGCGATTAATTACAGCCAGCGGGCTTTAATTATGGCACGACAAACGGGAGAGCGACAAGGCGAGGCAAATGCTCTGGCTAATTTGGGTTACAGTGAAGTGTTTCAAGCGCGGCAGTTGGAGGAGGTGGAACCGGAGGTTTACGAGAGTGCGATCGGCTATTTAGAACAAGGTTTGTTGCTATCGGAAAAATTGGGCGATCGCCAAAGTCAAGCTTTTTGTTCCAGCAGTCTCGGTATTGCTAAAATCGCCCTGGAAAATGCTGAAGGCGCGATCGAATATTTGCTCAAAGGTTGGCAAGCGGCTCAATTCTCAGGGGATTTATATTTGCAAGGTCTGAATTTGGCTTACTTGGCTCAAGCTTATTACAGAATCAACTCACTAGAAAAAGCGATATTTGCAGGCAGTTTGGGGATGTATACTTTGGAGCAAATTGGTGCGATGGAGTGGCGTCAATCGGCTGGTTTGTTGACAATTTTGCGGGGTCAAATGGGGGCGGAATCTTTTAAACAATCTTTGGCTAAAAGTCGAGCGAATATCATTCCTGCGATCGGTGTTGATGGGTACGATTACATCCCGGAGTTGCTGGAAAAATATCAGCAATCTATTTAACTCTTTGTGGAACAGGCATCTTGCCTGTTGCTGAGAGGGGTGCAAAATGTAAGTTTTAACTCACCCAATAGCTGCATTATCAATAAGTCTTTCATGGGCGGGCAGGATACCCAACCCCTACTCCCCACAACCAAATTTAAGTTTTTGTGGAACAGGCAATATGCCTGTTCCGGAATATTTTTATGCACCCCAACCTCCAAATAATTAATGCTCAACTATCACCGGTGTGCCAACTGCGACTTTCTCAAATAAAGCCTGTGCGTCTTTATCAAACATTCTGACGCAGCCGTGAGAAGCCGCCCCCCCAATCGACTCTGGATTCGGAGTACCATGAAAACCAATCACATTCTTGCCATCCGTCCAAAACCCCATCCACCTACTCCCTAAAGGATTATCGGGCCCAGCAGGAATAAGTTCTCCTGTCCAAGGATTTTGCCAAACTGGATCTTTGATCATTTGCATAACTTTAAAATTGCCTGTAGGAGTTTCCCAGCCGCCTTTTCCCACAGCAACCGGGAAACTGGTTTGCACCTTATTTTGTCGGTAAACATAGACGCGGCGTTCTCGCAATTTGAGCACTAAACGCACTTCCTCAATAGGATTTACCGCAGGCTTTTGTTCCTGGGGAATATAAAGAAATGGTTCTCCCAAGGGCGGCAGTTCTGGGGTCTCGATATTCGGCAATTGTGTCTCGGATGTGGGCCGCTGCGCTGCGAGTTCGCTATTACTTGAAGTAGCGGCTGCCACTGGCTGCTGTAGGGCGACCGACAGCGCGGCTGCACTCAAGCTCAGCACAACTAGCTTATTAAATAAAAATTTGCTGTTCACCATTTTTTGTTCGCTAAACTCCTAACCAGCAGTTCCTACAAAGTTTTTATCTAATTATCCGCCAACCGCACCCGTCACAAAATTTTGAGATGGGTTTTTGACGGCAACTACGCTGCACAGTTTTTAGGTAAAATTTCACCACGGATAACTTGTAACTCAACACAAAGCTTAGGCAATAATACTAAAACCACAGGGTTTTTATAAGAGGCTCAGTGGAATTACGCAATAGAAGGTCGTGAGAAAACCCGGTTTATGCGTAAATATTCCAAGAACATGATTAAATTCTACCTCCAACTAATTTGATTTTTTAGCCATGACCGACTGGCGATTAAGTATTCAAACTATGGCGCTGCTGTATCCGGCAAGCACAATCTGTCTTTGGGTAGAGTTACCCCCAGCAACAGTTAGGTTGGCGGAAAAAAACTGCTAAGGTCGATCGAATAAACTAAATATATCACGTCAACACTCTAGAGATGCAAACCGCTGAACTTGTTGTAAATCGGGAACTTATGATGTAAACTTTAGTCTTTCAATACTTGTTCGATAATCTTTTTTTGAGATTGTCATAAATTTCCTACTCTGGGGATTAAACTGGATTAGGTATAGAGGTTGGGACTTTCGTGCAGCGGAAGCAAACCCGACCCTGAATAGCAGTTAATGTGAGGTTTCAATGCGTCTTCAGAACATCAAATTATTGACAGGTGCAACACTGTCGGTGGTAATTTCGGCGGTCTCAGTACATCCTGCGATGGCTAACCCTGCAACTCAAATAGCCCAAACGCAGACCACCACAACAGCAAACACTCAAACCATTACCGGTTTTGTCAAAAGTATTGTCGGCGATGTAGTAACAATTCGCGAAGAAAACGCGCCGTACAGGACTCTCAGGATTCAAAGATGCGTCCTGAGAATTATTGGCCTGGTACCGGGAATGAAAGTCAGAGCCACCGTCGCCGGCTCTCAGATACAAAATATCGCCGTGATCCCCGATTATAAGGTGGTAGCCACAACGGTTGCTCGTCCCGCAACCCCAGCACCGGCACCGCGTCCGGCTCCAGAACCGCCACCGCGTCCGGCTCCTCGTCCGGCTCCGGCTCCGGCTCCGATTCCGGCTCCCCGTCCAATTCCGGCTCCCCGTCCGGCTCCGGCTCCTGTGAGAGGACTTTGGTAGAGCTAGGTTATACCATTTTCGATTTTTGATTTTTGATTTTCGATGGGAATGACCAAAAGCAATGTGGTCACCAGCCGCGTGATTCATTCGGGGAGCGAGAAAAAAGCTCGAATCCAAATCGCCAGCCCCCGGATTTATCAGTGGGGTCGCTTTCTTCAATCTAAAATCTAAAATCTGAAATCTAAAATCGATTGACTGATGAAGCTCAAGGTTTGGAGTACGGGCCTACACTTGCATTCTTTTGTTGCAACTGGTATGAGTTAGCGCAATTAAGTCACCGCGTGCGCGGTGGCTTCGCTGTTTAATAGCAGTTAGAATAATAGAATTGTCCAGCAATTATTGAGAAATCGCTGCTATGTATTACCTGCGTTTCTTGCTGCTAATTCTGCTGTTGCCGATGATTGCGTGCGATCGAGCTACAGATGCGATCGCCCCTGCTGTGGGCGACAACGGCCCCGTGTCCCAAATTCCCTCCCGTGCACCCCTGACAAATGTTGGGACAAATCAAATTATACCGACCAAACCGCTTTCGCCGCAGCCCATCCGCATTGTTGCAACTTCTTTGCCGCAGCCAGGAGCCAGCGAAAGCGCCTCAAAACCTGCTCAAGTAATACCGATTCCCGCATCGCCAGTGCTGCGAGTGCCTCCTGGCTTTGTCGTCAACGTTTTTGCTGACAATTTAGACGCTCCCCGATGGCTGGCTTTGACCCCGACAGGCGATGTTTTGGTAACAGAAACCCGGCAGAATCGGATTACGCTGTTGCGAGATGCCAACGGCGACGGGGTTGCTGAGGTTCGCAAGACTTTTGCCAGTGCCCAAAACGGGTTAAATATTCCCTTTGGTATGGCTTTTGCCGATCGCTATTTTTTCCTCGGAAATACCGATGAAGTTCGACGATTTCCCTACACAAAAGAACAGGAACAATTGACCGGTACTGGTCAAAAAATTGCCGATTTACCGGGCGGTGGCTACAACCAACACTGGACGCGAAATGTTGTCGTTTCCCCCGACAAGAGCAAGCTTTTCGTCTCAGTTGGATCGCAGTCTAATGCCGATGTCGAACCGCTGCCGAGGGCGTCTGTTCAAGTGATGAATTTGGACGGCAAGAACCAGCAAATTTTTGCTTCGGGTTTGCGAAATCCGGTGGGATTGGATTTTCACCCAAAAACCAATCAACTCTACACGACAGTCAACGAACGCGACGGTTTGGGAGATGATTTGGTGCCGGATTACTTGACAAGAATTCGTCAAGGCGAGTTTTACGGCTGGCCTTACACTTATTTTAAGCCGAATTTGCTCGACCCGCGCCACGCTAGAAATGGCAATAGCGATCGACCTGATTTAGCGGCTAAAACATTAATGCCAGACGTGTTGTTTCAGGCGCACTCGGCGGCTTTGGGGCTTCAGTTTTACGACGGCAAAACGTTTCCCAAAAGATTCCTAAATGGGGCGTTTGTGGCGTTTCGCGGCAGTTGGAATCGCAACGCTGGAACTGGTTATAAAATCGTGTTTGTACCTTTTAATGCGGCGAACGGACGCCCTCAAGGTTATTATGAGGATTTTCTGACTGGTTTTCTCACAGATCCGTCGGGCCCGAAAACTTGGGGGCGGCCGGTTGGTTTGCTGGTTTTACCTGACGGGAGTTTGCTATTTACTGAGGAAGCGAACAACCGGATTTATCGGGTGCAGTATCGCCGCTGAGGATTGGGCGATCGATAAATTCTTCACCCTCGTATACTTTTTGTTGAATCAAAAATTTATCTTCTTTTCTAATTTCACTATTCAATTTGAGATTTGCTGGGTTGCGGCGGGTTTTGTAGAGAGATTGTCTGCTGTTGGTTCTGATTGCGGCCTAAAACTGCCTCTACAAGCCTCGAATATATCAGAACGATCGACTTTTTGCGATCGCGCTTTAAAATCCCGAACCAGGTTGTCTCAGAAACTCTGCTTCTTCGGGGGTTGTTTCGCGTCCGAGAATTTGATTGCGGTGGGGAAATCTCCCAAAACGCTGGATTATTTCTAAATGCTGCATCGCGTATTCAATGAATGAATCGCTGTCAGGTTCGCCGCTGAGTTGGCGAAATAGTTCCACGGATTTTTGCTGGTTTTCTAAGTTTTCGCTGTGTTGAAAAGGGAGATAAACAAATAATTTTTGTACAGTTAGCAATTCGCGATCGAAGTTATGATTAACAGCATATTCGGCGGTGGCTAAAGCTTTGTTGTCTGTGGCGAATGCTTGGGGCGTTCCGCGAAACATATTACGCGGAAATTGATCTAACAGTAGAATTAATGCTAGGCAGTTGTCGGGGGAATCGTGCCATGAGTCGAGTTTACCGGAGGCGGCTAGTTCGTATTGTGGCAGAAAGCGCCATCGCACTTCTGCATCAAAATCCGCATTTTTTTCAAACCATTTCTTGTGGACTTTGCCAAACTCAGGAGAGTGCGATCGACCAAACCAAAAATCTAAAACTTCATTCATTAGCAATCTAGTATGCAATTGATTGTTGATTAAAGCTTCTGTGTCTGTAGTTGCACAAAATGCGCTATCTGTCCAACTACAAACCGCAGCGATTAATGATTACCAAAGATGACTCCACCCAAACACAGGTACTTGCTTTCCGAGGCTATCGAGGGTCTAGAAAAAAAATTAGATTACAGAGTTTAAGCTTCCAGATTCATCTGTTATCGAGTAAATCTAAAATCTAAAATCTAAAATCTAAAATCGACTGACTTAGGAACCTTTGTTGTCCGGTGCTTAAAGTTACAAACTAGCAAACAGTCGGTCCCAAGTTTTGCCTCCCACAACTCCGTCTACAGGAATATCCGCTTGTCGCTGAAATCTTTTCACTGCATCTTCGGTTGTCGGACCGAAAACGCCATCAATTACGATCGGGTGTCGGGACAAGCCCCGCGCGTTCAACAACTTTTGCAGTTTCTTCACATCGTGCCCTTTCGAGCCGCATTTTAAAATCCTTTTATGGTGTCTCACTGCTGGTCGATGGCAATCATTAGTGGGGCAAATTGCGCTGCCCGCTGTATAGTTTGCTGCATTTGCGCCAGTCAAAACTAATAAGCCCAGAACTGCAAGTAAATAATAAAAAGTCTGCGATCCAACCATACTTTCCCTGTTAATTTTCTCAAGCGTTTTTTGCAAGTTGGACGATTGTTTGAGGGTGAGAAACCGGGTTTCTGAGATGGGGGCATCCAATCTCGATTCACCGGGTTTCTGGCAACAGTCAACCGACATTCTACAATATAAGTGGCTTTACTGCAAAATCTCCGATCGTGCAAGTTAAATTTTGTTGCTGTTTGGTAGCAGCAAAGGTAACAATTACTTCGCCAGCAACTGCAACTGTCAGCATTACCAAGTTTCTCGCCAGTGGGTAATCGCAAACGTCATCATTCGCCGCTGAAGGAACCCGATAGTGTTCGTTCCAAATTATTTCCGAGTAATCGGCAGCTAATCCGACGTGTACGCAGGGAAGGGAGACACTGGCACAGTAATCCTTGACTGCTTGCCGCCCTACACTGTTATCAAAAGTATCGATGACTGTGGCGCTGTTGGCAAGCAGCCGATCGGCATTTGCGGGTGTCAATTCTTTTGAGTGCGCGTCAATGCTGACTCCTAAAGCGCGGTAGAGGTTGTTGGTGAGAATTTTGGCTTTGAATGCGCCGATGTCCGATCGATAATAGGGTTGAGTGGAAAGGTTGCGTTCCTCAATGCGATCGCGATCGATGACTTTTAACTGACAAAAGCCCGATCGCGCCAGACTTTCTGTAATATTCGCACCCAAAGCACCCGCCCCGCACACCGTTACCGGGAAATTTTTTATCAGCGACATCACTGCGGCACTTCTGTAAAGTTGTTCGTGAAAAAATATACTCATGGTAATCAAGAATTAGCGATTTTCGACGACTCCAACCAATGAATGCAAGTCGAAATCTTTGTCCAATCCGCTGAGACAAATGCCAGCACTCATAACTGTCAAGTCATTTTTGGAGATCGCAGAAGTGTGATGTTCTCCAGTCCCGCTAGTCCATTCAACCAGCCAATAATGTTTGCGATCGCAAAAATCCCGCAATTCACCGCCGCCCATTTTTAGCGCCCGCTGCAAGCGCTGTTGATCCCGCACTTTCGGATCGAAACCTTTAATATTTCGGGACACTAATTCGTAAACAGTTCGCATGGACGGCGTCATCCCCTTAAAGCGAACTCCTTGAGGCAAAATCAACTTTTTCAAAGCTGCTTTCAATTCCTCAGACTGCCGCGGATCGGCGCGCCTGTCAATCTCTTCAAACCACAAACAATGACCGTCCCACCGCGCAACGATCTGCTCAAAATGCGAGCCTTTTGTTACTAAATGAACTGGTACGGGTTTCGCAACACCAGTGCGCTGTTTAGCCTCAGATTCGTTAACAGGATAAGCCAGCCAAGTTTGCCCTTGCAGCACGCAGGCTAAGTGCAAGCGAACGGGTACGAGCAGTTGCAAATACTCTGCCACTTGCGGCAAAATCGGCTCCTCAATTACTGCAGCAATTTCCTCATTAATCGGCCTAAAAATCGCCCATCCTTCAAAGTTGCGCGGCTGCGGTTGAAAAGTATAAACCATTGAGCTAACCCTTATCCGCACGCTTCCCCCGCGCACGCATGGAGCCAGGAATTGGGTATCGAGTAGCTGCCCTTCTTGGGCCGCAAGTTGGCTGAGAATTTTGCGAATATCTGCCACTGAATTGACCTCCGTCATCTTACTTGTTGTTACCGAAGACACTTTTAGTTTAAGAAAACATAAAGATTTTTCAACACTCTTGACAGGAATTAATCTCCTAATCTAATATTGAGCGAACCTCGCAACTTAACCTTGTAAACATCGTAAGTAAATATGCTGCAAAAGCTTTTTTCTAAGTGGGTTGTAGTCACAGCTTTGACACTTCCTCTTTTTGGCTCAGTCCAGGTAGCTAAAGCTCAGGACAGCTATGGAGCTACTGCTTATTCTCCGACTTCTGACGCCACTGGTATTAGTTGGGATCATCCTACAGAAAAAGAAGCACTAAAAGCAGCAGTAGCCGTCTGCAATGAACAAAGTGAAGGTGCTAACGATTGCGAAGCGCTGACCTCTAATAGTAATAATTGTGGAGCGATCGCAGTAGGCAAAGGAGGAGCAGGTGCGGGCTGGGGCGACGATCAAGCCGCAGCAGAAGCTCAAGCTCTCGCCGGTTGCAGCGAACTAGAGGGCGGCAGTTGTAAAGTGCAGCTTTCAGCTTGCAACAACTAATTAAACTGATAAAAATCGGTGGAAGAGGTGTATATGTTGGCTGCTAAAACAGCTTAAAAAATAGTAAATGTATGGTGTGCAATGCACACCATACCAAATACCACTCAGCTAAAATTAGGGTACCCAATGCACACCCTACGCAGTTAATCTCCTACTTCGGAAGTAACTGCATCTGGTGGCAGCAAACTTTCTAATCTATCTTTAGACCAATATTCAGTAGGGTAAGCGAGTGCAATAATATCAGAGAGTCGAATCAGCCACGTAACTTGTCCATAAGCATCGATATTTTCCGCCTGTTCGTTAGGGGGAACTATCACCAAAAGTTCCGCAAACTCCCCGAACAAATTAATCGGGATGCCGCCGAAACTGCTATTGTTTGTTTTAATCCAAACTTTACTGCCTCGATCGAGAGCTTCTTGGAGTCGCTGGCAGAGCAAACTGGATTTTTTGACCTGGGATTTTTTGGCTTTCGACTTTTTTCCCATAGTTTTAAGAAGTTAAAGTAGTTGTATTGTGGGTTGCACAGTGGGTTGCACAGTTCGTTAGACAGTGGGTTGAGATTTAGCGCGATCCTCTTCGAGGGCTTCGCTAACGCGGTTTGGTATTGAAACGGACTGAAGCAAAAAGGGCGATCGCCCCGTCGCTACCCCATTACTCTAGTCTATAAGAAAGTGCTGTACTGCGATCGTAATAACAATTTAATGGCAAAATCGGGAAATAATACCAGCTCAAAAAAAATTCCACTGTAGCCAAGCTTCAAACCCTTAATCCATCAGTGATTCCCAATCTAAAATCTAAAATCTAAAATCTAACATGGTATGACCTGCGGTGGCACTGTTACAAAGTCAGTCAACGATGCCCGTGTTTCTACTGTGTCCAAATGCAGTATAATCGGCGGAATCTTCCCAAATCGTTTAAGTAAAACAATGGACTGGCGAAAGCTCATTCATCCAAACCCGAAAGTTTCAACAAGTCAACCTGCAGCGCCAGAAACTCGATTGTCTGTAGAATTTTTGCTAGGGCTCTTTGCTGCGGGATGGACTCAACAGCAGGTGTTAGAAAAATATCCCGCACTGACTTCGGAAAAGTTGCGCGCTGCTTTGGCTGGTGCGGATTCCCAGTTAGTCTCCTCCATCGCTAATCCAGAATTACAAGAAATTATCGCTCAAACTAGAGAAGAATTGAAAATCGGGAAAAACTGGTTAAATTAAAACTTCAATTTTCCTCTTGCTCACTTGAATCTATTTCTCTTGGTTTAGTCACAAGTGCTAATCCTGCGAGAATCTGTCGGACTCGTTCCTGAGATAGTTGGCCAATTTTATCTGTCAACAAAGCCTTATCTACTGTAAAAACTTGAGACACATTCACTACGCTTTGTTCTGCTATATCGGCTTCTCCTGCTTCAAGCAATACATTACCTATCGCCCTCGCTCGTCTGAGATTAGTAGTCAATGCACAAACAATAACAGTTCTGATTAGAGAAATGTTCAGGACATCGTTTTGAATCACGACATAAGGACGAATATAGCCTGGTTCCGAACCTATCGGTTGTCCCAAATCTATCCAGTAGATATCCCCCTGACAAATTACCATTCTGTTTCTATGAATTGTCGCTGATGCTGACGCATTCCCTCTAGCATAGCTTGCTCTGACGAATCTAGTCCATCTGCATAAGCATCATTGATACTGTCTAGCAGTTGTCGAGCGCGATCGTTTTGTAAGCAGTCACTAGCGATCGCTACCTCACTTTCATCAAGCCCAGATTTTGGGCAAATTTCATCAAGCGTCTGAGGTTGAACAACTCTTGCTTTAGCTCTCTTTAATGCTGTCAACAAACGAGTTGCATTGGCAGGCGACCTCAGCAAATAAAGGGTTTCTAGCAAACTTTCTAATTCTGCCTCAGAAATCAAAACCGCATTTTTGCCGTTAGGTCTATTAATAACTATTACTTCGCCCGTTTCAACAGCGCGATCGCAGAGATTTTCTAAATTTGCTTCAGCGTCAGTGTATGTAATCTCAGTTGACATACAATTCTAACTCCCACTAACTTTGCGAGCACAGCCCGCCAGCTTAACTGACGAGCCATGCCCAATTATATCACTTATCATCCCTCACCGGCAGGGAAGTATCCAGAATTTCCATCAACAATTCCAGTCGCGAAGGACGACTCAACATCGGCACTAAATTCGGCAAGGAGTAATAATCACCCGCAAACGTAAAGGTTTCCACCGATACTTGTTTGTCCTTCAATTGCTTCTGGACATATTCGCACCAAGAACCAACTCGCACAATCACAACATCAGGAATTACCCCCAAACTGCGGCAGTAATTCTGATAAGCATCGGCAAAATAAGGTGCAGCGTTTTCGCCTTCATCTGTTACCATAATGAATTGCTCGACAACCTGCTTTTTAATTCGCATTGCTTCCACCGCGCAACCGCAACTTGTGCCGCCGCCAGCGCGAATGTGCTTGAAAGCGCCTTCCCAGTCTGTCAATTCGCTGCCGTTTGCTTGCACTGGATACGGCATCGTGTCAAAGGCATAAACGAACAGTGCAGCCTCGGAAATGCCGGAAATCAAAGCAGCGAGACGCTTCCCGACTTCGATCGCACTTTCCATCGAACCAGACTTGTCAATCAACAAACCAGTCGCTTTAACAATCTTGCCGCGCTTCTTCACCTGTTCGTTTGTCACCGCTTCCAGCTTCGCCGCCGTTGCTGTGTCGAAGTTCGCGCCCGCGCCCGCAACACTCGCTTTGTAAGCAGAAACCCGATCGCACTTTGCGGCTTCATCCAGCTTCGAGTCAATCAACTGCTTGACTTCCGGGTGATCCATCGCGCCGCGCGACTGAATCGATTTCAAATTGTTGATAACTTCCTGCGGCGACATTGAGTTAATCAGCGCCGCCAAAACCGTTGGCGTTAGCTGTCTGATCGCACCAACTGCGATCGTATACGGAATCTTGTACTCAACAATCAAATTCGCCTGTTCCGCAGGTGTCGCCGCCTTTGCTAACTGCTTCAAAACGAATGCCAGAGAGTCTTCCGGCGGATTGTCTTTAAACAGGATAGCATTAGCGCGATCGCTCGGCTTGACGTGCAGCGTTGCGTACAAATGCTTCATCGCCTTGCGGTTGCGGATGGCGGCGCGATCGAAAAACTGTGCATTCTTTTCCCGCGATTTCAGATAGCGAGTGACAGCAGTGCGGGCGCTGCGGGGCATCTTATTCTGGTGCTGCTTCATAAAGTCCACAATCCGCGAAACCTCGTAGGGAGGGAACTCTTGCAGCATCATAAAACCGGCATCTCGGTGTTCCGTCAGCGCCGAAGTCAGCAAATTTCCGGCAAAAACTTCCTTGTGATCGCGCACGTCGCCGTGACGTTGATACCACACTGCTAAATGACCGTAAAAAATCGGATCTAATTCAACAATTAACTTGTGAATTTCTGCTACTTTTTCTAATTGGCGGTGAGGAGTTGTGAGTAGACTGTTGAGCATTTCCAAACGTAAATCGCGTTCTAATAAATTCATTGGTGCTACCTCCCCTTTCGATTTCCGATGTTGGATTTTTGATTTTCGATTGTAAGGAATATCCAAAAATCAGCGGGTGGCAGTTGTTGCACACTTGGCAATGGATGTAATAGTCACCGCGCAAGTTTGGCGAGCTTTTTTTTTATAACCTGAATAAGGTTGGTATGTAAGCTCTCCGAATTGGGGCGCGGCAACAACTGCTATTTTCAATTATTTCTGGGAAACTTGTTCTAAGTCGATCGCTCTCAAGTCTGGTTCAACCCAATTAATCCGAGCTTCCCAGGACATCAGGCGATCGCGCGTGTAGTAGCGAAATGGTAAAGTTCGATCGGCATATTTTGCAATCAAACCGTTAGCCAAATGTACGATCAAGCGATTTTGGCTTTCATCGGCGAGATACCCGCGAATAGTTCGCACCCAAAACAGCGTTAGTGTTTCGTGATACCCGCTATCTTTTGTGGTTTCAATTCCTTGAGCCGAGTTGTAACGTTTAATGCCATTGCGAATCGCATTTATCGCTTCTTGCTCCGAGTCATAACACAGATACCACAGGGCAACGGTTAAATGTGCTTCGTGCGTCCATTGACTTCGCGACAGGTTGCCTTCTTGGAAGGAATGAATCAGACTGTCTATCTCCTTGGGCGATTGGTAAATTGCCAGTCTTTTTCTCATGGCTAATACCCAATTTATTTTTGAGGACGGAAGTCTTCAATACAAACAGGATTACTTAATTATTATCCTGAATTAACAACAAGAGTTTATAGCGCCTAAAAGGTCAGTTCGCGCAAGTCAAGAAAGCCGTTGGCACATACGCAGGAGTTGAACCCGCGACCAGTTCCTTAAAAGGGAATTGCTCTACCAATGAGCTAGTATGTAAGCTTCCTTTGTTGGGGCGCGAAGTGGAACTTTTCAGCGCCGGATAGATATAAAAAATTCAGCTATAAAAGGCAGCGCACAAGTCAGAGAAGCTTTTCTTTAGCCTCTCGGCAGGTAGGAATTGAACCTACGATTCGATTTTAAGTCGAACGTATCCAGTTTGTAAGCTTCTTTAGTTGGGGTGCGCTGCCTAATACGTGCTTTCAGTGAATTTCTAGCCGTAAACAGCTTCTGGGCGGACAATTAAATCGCCGCTGGGACGGCGATCCAGAACGTAAGACTCGAAGCGAGAACCCTTGACATCAAAATGATTTGCCAGACGTTCCTTAATAGCATTATCGCTCATTCCTGCCGTGATACCCAGTTGGTTTTCCGCCAGATCGTAGGAACGTCCTTCAAAACGAATGTGAACCATTACCGATACCTCCTAGAGCAATTTTGGATTTTGGATTAGTAGCTTATCTGCTCTCGACTTTGGCTTTTTGTGAGACTTAGCAAATTGCCAGTATCGGTAAAGATTCACGAAATCTGATAATCTTTACTGAAAGAAGCGCCGTTCTAAATGATAAGCTTGTTTAACTTTGCGGATTTCCTCAGCCTTTTTGGTTGATTGAAATCTGGCTGAACTTGTCTGTTCTGAATCCGCATCAAATTCGTTGAAATTAGACTGATTTCGTACAATATCTGACTCGAACAGAGTCAGTTTGTAACCGAACAGTCTCGTATAAAGTAACAACATGACAATCGAGTCTATGTTACAAGACTTTCAAATTGATGTTCCTTGAAATTTTGAGCAATATTTAGTTGTCAAGGTTCAGAATTTGCACGAAAAATACAGGTTTTTGCTTGTCCTGCGCTTTCCATATTTATATACTACATTTATACTACACAGGTGTCAAGGGGGTAGCAAAAGTTTTTTAGATAAAACTTACACGAGTGGCGAGAAACCGGGTTTTTTCACGAAAATATTTCGTTGTTACCCGCAGATCCGGTAAAAAACCGGGTTTCTTGGGTCGGAGTGCGTAAGTCCTGAGATGTTGCACCATTCTCAATAAGCTTTTTATGAATAGGCAAGATGCCTGTTCCACAAAGAGTGAATTTTCTTGTGGAACAGGCATCTTGCCTGTTCGTGAGAATGGTGCAAGATGTGAGTAAGTCCCTATCAATTAAATATCCTTAAGCTGTTGTGCATTTAAAACGCATATTGGTATAATATAACATAATGATATTCAGAAAAAGTGAATGCCTGCTA
>NZ_JAUBVF010000145.1:0-2280 GCF_036705685.1 Microcoleus sp. AT3-A2 | reverse complement strand
TAGCTGGCAATCTCTTGTTTCATCTGTAGAAAAAATTCTTAAAGAATTTGGAGATAATTATGTAATTAATTTTGCTTGACTACTTAGCTTCCGTTGAGAGCCGATATGTCCTAATTGCCCACCCCGTTTTTTTCCGGTGGACTCCTTCCGATTAGGCTTAAACCCTTGTGGATTCTTTGATGGTGGCTGTGACGAGTTAGCTGATGTTCTGGCTACCTGTTCTTTGAGTAGCTCATTTTCGGTTCTCAGTTGCGCCATTTCTTCCTCAAGCTTATCTGTCCTGCGGACTAATTCGTAAATTAGTTCGAGGATGCTTTGAGGCACTTGTGCCCAGTCACTAGGGCTGATTGCTGCTATTAGTTCCGGCACAGTCTTTTCCATCTCCCCTACTCTATCATGTTCGAGCCATCGGGAGCTACCCCCTGAACTTCTACAATTAATGGGAACCAAATTAGTGAGATAGTTAAGTGAGGCAAATCGAGAAACCTTTGTAGTTTTCTACGCCGAGTTTCTGTTGTAATTGGATAGGAAATACCCGCGAGAGCCGTTCTAATCTCACTTGTTTTTCTGATTGTATCAATGGTAGCAAGATTTCAATCAGTTTACATTGAGCTGAACTTAGTTGTTTTTTAAAATGAATGAGGTAGAATGTTGGTATCATTATTTTTGAGATAGGCAAGCGTGTAACAATTATGCTGCCTATCTTTTTTGAGCAGCGGATTGGCTCAATCCTTCAAAGGTATGGGTTTCAGGCTGGTTGTTACCCCCCCAGATATGATGCAAATTCTCAAGTGCTTTTGTCAAGCATGATTGAGATGCTCTTACCCTGCTTGTGTACACGGTAGTTATCAAGGGGAGGGAGTAAGAAATTCACAAATGATGCGAGGATTGCTATATCTTGTGGCATTTTCCACAAACCTTTTAAGGGCCGGCAGGATGCCCACTCCACAATAAAATTTACTCTTGGTGGAACAGGCCGGAAAGCCTGTTGCTGAGAATAATGCAATAGGTGCGAGTAAATTGATATCTGTCGGCATTCTACCCAAACCTGTAGAGGCGAGTTTTACCAACTATAAATTGCCTGAAATCAATAATCTCATAAACCCCCCCCACCCGATAATAAAATTCTGGATAAAGAATTGTGCAAGATGTGCGAGTGAATGGATATCTTGTGCCGAACGCAATAATCCGCCAGATGTTTCAATCCCACAGCAGACTATTGCCACAGGTGCAACATATCAATTTATTAGATATATTAAACAAGGTTAGTTTTTTTTATAATAACGCTTATGGCTGTCAATTTCGCTACCTCCCCCGCCTCTAGTCTCCGACCAGAAGCCCAGAATATCTCAGCACTCAAACAAGTCTTCCAGACAATTGATGCCGATAGCTGTCCGGGTTCCTATAATTTTCATATGCACACAGTCTACTCGGACGGGCGATTGCAGCCAGAGGCATTGATGGAACAAGCCATAGCCCGCTGTCTCAAAGGCTTAGCTATCACCGACCACCACAGCACCCAAGGCTACGTTAAAGCTCAAATTTGCTTAGATAATTGGAAATTAAACCATCCCGACAAAAATAGCGAAGCACCTAGTCTGTGGACAGGGGCTGAAATTAATGCCGAATTGCTCAACAACGAGGTACACATTCTCGCTTACGCCTTTGATCCGCAACATCCCAGTCTCCAACCATACCTACGAGGTAAAAGCACTGAAGGCACTTATTGTTATTCAGCAGCCAGGGTAATTGAAGCTATTCATGAAGCCGGAGGTTTAGCAGTTCTCGCACATCCTTGCAGGTATCGATCGACTGCAGATAAATTAATCCCAGAAGCAGCCCGTTTCGGCATTGACGGTGTAGAAACGTACTATGCTTACGCTAATCCCAATCCTTGGAAACCAAGCCCCAAACAAACTGCTTTAGTCAAAGATTTAGCAGAAACTTATGGTTTGCTTGGAACTTGCGGAACCGACTCTCACGGCCTGAGTCTTCTAGTCCGAATCTAAATAGTTCGGAAATAGCAAGTGTTTTCTCCTGTGATTGCCAGTATAAGCGTTAGCGGAGCGCTCTCTAATGAAAGCAATAGCAATGACCCGATAACAAGCAGTTCACCAGGCCATATTATGTCCGCTAAAACGACCACTATAAAATTGGTTCGTAGTGAGGACTGAAGTCCAATGGCACTGAAAAAGGCTTAATCCTGGGGGGGTGACAAAGAGGTCTACGAGATAGACTGTATAAGGGTTGCAGCCCGCATACCTTGTTGATAAAAGCGGC
>NZ_JAUBVF010000086.1:0-19281 GCF_036705685.1 Microcoleus sp. AT3-A2 | reverse complement strand
GCCGCTTTTATCAACAAGGTATGCGGGCTGCAACCCTTATACAGTCTATCTCGTAGACCTCTTTGTCACCCCCCCAGCTTGGTGGAGTTAGCCGGCTGCTCAATTAATATTTTTCTTAAAAAGGGTAGAAATTTATGGCCAGAATGATTAGGGAGTTAATTTTCGGCAATAATTTATTGCTGGCTTTATTGGTCTCTGTGGCAGTGATTAGCACGATTGTGATTTTTCAGTTAGCGGCTAACAAAAAATTAGGTTTGCTCGGGGAAAAATGGTTTGCTCTTTTTTACATATTCGTATCTCCCCGGCTCACCCTGGTTCCGTTTAACTACCTACATTTTATCAATCTGGCTTCTACCGATGGCAGTAATATTTCTCAAATTCCCTGGGTTCTTTATCCCTGGGTAATATTGGTGTTGTCAGGGAGATTTATTAGTTTTTTCAAAAATCAATTTGTCGAAGCCTTATCATTTTTGGTTTTGAGAAATCCTAGCTTTTCGGTGTATTGTTTGCTGCCAATAACATCGACGCTGTGGTCCCTAGTTCCCGAGATCACGCTAAAAGCCGGGATAGGATTTACAGGTTTTACGCTTTTTAGTTTTTATCTGGGTGCGCGATATGAGTGGCCAGAATTATCTCCCTTACTGCGGTGGGGCTATACCTCCATCGGTATAGTTAGTGTTTTGCTGCACCCGAATGTGGGAAAAGGATTTCACGGAATTCTCAATCATAAAAATACTTTCGGCAGCCTCATGGTTGTGAGTACAGCACTTTGGTATCTGCACTATTCCCAAAGTGCTAAAACTCAGAAAGAACGCTGGATAGCTCTGGGGTTCATGTTGTTTTCCTTTTATTTAGTGAGAGCTAGTGGCTCGGGGGGGTGTCTAGTTAATAGTTTTATGCTCATAGTTGTAGTGTCATCTTTAAGTTTTTTGAGCAGGTTAAAGTTTCAATGGTCTTTTACTTGTATTGTCGTCTTTACGGTCTTGGGTATTATTAGCAGCGTTTATATCATAGACAATTTAGAGTCTATTGTTGTCGGTGGATTGGGGAAAGATTTGACCTTGACAGGGCGGACAGAGTTTTGGCCACAATTGATCGAGGCGGCGAATCAGCGCCCTTGGTTTGGCTATGGATTAGATGGCTTTTTTCAGCAAGACAAACTTGGCGAGCAAACTCCAGCTTATTTCATATATACTGCCAGTGGATTTAACCCACAAAATGCTCACAACGGTGGTATAGCAATATTGCTATCTTTCGGTTATCCGGGACTTGTCTTAATTTTAGCATCCCTGTTTACTAATCTAATTTTGGCAGTGCGACAACTGAGCCGCAGCCCGCTATCTCAATCGGGAATACCGATTATTTACTTGGTGTTTATAATAATGAATAACCTTACTGAAAGCTTTTTAGCTGAGATGGGGGATGCTTGGCTTGCTTACGTGTTATTAACAGTTAGACTCTGTATCGATAGTAGCAAATCTCCGTCCAGCAACCGCCGCATTTACGGACGGGATTTGCCGTCCCCATCTGAATCCAGATTGAATCCCCATTAATTTGCAGAAGTTAAAAATCGGTAGAACTATGATATACTATATTAATCAGCCTGGTTTTTAATGAATTTCCCAGGGCTCGAAAAGTATATTTATTTCTGATAAAGACTCAAAACTTCCTGATGTTAGATAAGCTAACTGCGCTAAGTCAAAAGCTAGGCGCCGGCATGGGTTTGTTAATTGGCAATCTGGTTTGGCGGCTGACTGACCAAATTTTGCCGATGGGTGTGGGTTTGTTGGTCGGAGTGTGGGTGGCGAGCTATCTCGGGCCGACACAATTTCGCTTGCTCAATTACGCGATCGACCTTGTGTCGCTGTTTGCTTCCGCGGCAACGATGGGATTGGATACTCTTGTGGTGTGAGATATTGCTCGCGATCCCGAATGCCAGGAAGAGACTCTAGGGACTGCTTTTATTCTACAACTGGCAGGAGGAATCATTACTTTACTGCTGGCGGTGACAGCGATTGCGCTAGTGAATCCCAAGGACAGTTTAACTCTCTGGTTGGTGGGGATCGTCGCAGCCGGAACTATGTTTCAATCCTTTGAAACAATAAACTTTTGGTTTCAGTCCCAAGTTCAATCTCAGTATACCGCTGTTGCTAAAAACTCCGTATCTTTAGTGGTTGCAGGAATCCGCATCGGATTGATTCTTGTCCAAGCATTGGTGATTGCTTTTGCTTGGGTGACTTTGGCAGAGGTGGCTTTGGCGGGATTGGCGATCGCACTTGTCTATCAAAGCAGGGGCAATAATTTCAAATTGTGGCGAGTCAGTTAGCAGCGAGCCAAACAACTGCTTCGGGAAAGCGGGCCGCTAGTGCTGTCTAGCTTGGCGATTTTCCTCTATGCCAAAATCGATATGATTATGCTCGGTTCTGTAGATAAAACTGAGTTAGGATATTACGCAGCGGCAGTTAAACTGTCGGAAATTTGCGATTTCTGACCACTGATTATCGGTTTTTATATTTAGCCCAAACTGGCACAGTTAAGAGAAACAAATTATGCCGAATATCTAAAAAAGTTTCAGATTTACTCGCATACTATGTTATTTTTGTGGTTGGGAGTGGCACTGCCAATTTCTCTGCTAGCTCGTTTCATCGTCCAGACTCTTTACGGCGACCAATATGCAGCTTCAGCCAGGGTGCTATCAATCTACGTCTGGGCTCAATTTGGCAGCAACTTCCGGATAGCTATAAATACCTATTTTGCTATCGAAGGTCAACTGCGATACAGTCTTTACTTGAGGGTAGCAGGCTGAACTTTTAATATAGTATTGAACTCTTTACTGATTCCTCAATAGGGAGCCTTGGGAGCAACAGTGGCAAGTTTAATAACTTATTCTTATGTAAGTATTTTAGTAAATTTTTACATAATAAAAGAATTAAAACTTTTCGGAAGTTTAATTCTTGGCTCGTTGAATTTATACAAAGCAGCTTCTCGGCTGCTCGGAGCGATCGGGTCATTTAAATTCAACCAAACCTCCCGTACCGATCGCATGCTTCCGATGTTGGCAAGCTACTCAAACCACTGAAAAAATTCTCAGCCAGAACAGCGAGAAGTTTTTCTAGAAATGTTTAATTAGGGGTAAAACTTATGATCTTATATCATAAGAAGCCTGGTCGTTAATTCCTTCTTGATGGCTCAAAAAACATATTTATTTATTATAAGGACTCAAAACTTTCTGATGTTAGAGAAGCTAACTGCGGCCAGTCAAAAACTCGGGCCAGGTCTCCGTCAGGTACTCGCGAATCTGGCGTGGTTGTTCACTGACCAAATTTTGCAAATGGGTTTGGGTTTGGTGGTAGGCCTTTGGGTGGCCCGCTATCTGGGACCGGTTCAATTTGGCTTGCTCAACTACGCGATCGCCTTTGTGTCGGTCTTTAGTTCGGTAGCGACCATGGGCTTGGGCAGCATCATCATCCGCGATATCGCTCGCAACCCAGAATGCAAAAACGAAACCCTGGGGACTGCCTTCGGGCTGCAATTTACTGGCGGCTGCATCACTCTGTTGTTAACTGTCGCGGTGATTTCGCTATCCAAACCTGACGACAGCCTGACTCGCTGGCTGGTGGGCATCATCGCCGCCGGAACTATCTTTCAGGCTTTTGAGGCGATCAATTTTTGGTTCCAGTCCCAAGTGCAGTCAAAATATACAGTGCTGGCGAAGAATTCGGTATGTTTTTTGGTTGCCGGAGTCAGAATTGGATTGGTGTTGATTAAGGCGCCGCTGCTTGCCTTCGCCTTGATGAGATTGGCAGAGGTGGCGATCGTAGGAATAGCTTATGTATATTTTTATCGCATTACAGGAAATAGAATTCAGGATTGGCAATTCAGTTGGACCCGGGGCAAGGAACTGCTGCGGGAGAGTTGGCCGATAGTTTTGTCTGGACTGGCTGTTTATTTGTACTCGAAAACCGATCAGCTTATGCTGGGTGCGATGAATAAAAATGCTGAACTGGGATATTATGCGGCCGCTGTTAAAATAGCGGAAATCTGCGATTTCTTGCCGATGATAATATCTTCCTCTATTTTTCCCAAATTAGCGAATTTGAGAGAGAGAAATTATGCAGAATATCTAAATAAATTTCAAGTTTATTGTGATACGATGATGATTTTATGGTTGGGAGTGGCAATCCCGATTTCCTTACTTTCTCCGTGGATAGTCCACGTGCTTTACGGTGAAAAGTATGCTAAGTCAGCAGCGGTACTCGCAATCTATGTTTGGGCGCAATTTGGGAGTAACTTTGGAGTAGCGCGGAACACCTATTTTACGATCGAGGGTCAGTTGCGCTACAGTCTTTACTTGACTGTAATAGGCTCGATTTTAAATGTGGGGTTAAACTGGTGGCTCATTCCTAAGTATGGAGCTTTTGGTGCTACTGCGGCTACTCTAATTACTTATTTTTACGTGATTATTTTAGTCAATTTCTTAATTAAGGAATTGCGACCTTTTGGACGATTGATCGGGCGTTCTCTTAACTTATACCAGGCAGCTTGTAGAATCAGAGGATTAATAAAATGATTCAAATTAAACCCAACATTCAGCATAAATCTAATTGCCCCTATTCGGGTCAGCCACTCACGCCGATCAGGGTATTCTGGCCGGGAATGCAAACTTGTGTAATTTCTAAGTGCAGTGACTGCAATTGCGAATTCATCGAAGGGTTGAGAGTGGCTCACTCGGTTCATAATCCCTACCAAATTGATTTAGCAAAAAAAGTAATTTGGTCTCACGAACACAATAAAGAATGGTTTGTTAAACCCCTTTTAAAAGCTCTCCAAAATCCCGAAAAGGAAGAGCTAGAAATTCAGAAAGAGGTTTTCCGGGAGTGTCCGCGTATCATCGTCTTAAACTGTATTGATTATCTTTATGGACACTGCTTGTTAAAGCTGCTGAATGCCCAAAGGCATTTAGATTCTGATTTCGATTGTGGCTTAGTCGTCATAGTACCAAAGTTTCTAAGATGGATGGTTCCCGAGGGAGTATCAGAAGTATGGACAGTCAATATATCCCTAAATAAAGGTTCATGCTATTATCCCAGCTTTGAAAAGTTTGTTGCCGAACAATTTCGCCGTTATGATGAAATTTATATAAGTAAAGCACATTCCCATCCAAGCCAATTCGACATCACAAGATTTACTAGAGTTCCCAAACATGATTTTGAGCAAAAAGAATTTAAAATCAGTTTTGTCTGGCGTGAAGATCGGATATGGTGCAACAGTTTACTTTTCCGAATTATCAGAAAAGTCAAAATGTTGTATCTGGGAATCGCCCTCCAAAATTGGAAAGTGCGGAGGTTATTTGAAAAAATGCGTGAGCGGCTTCCTGAAGCCAAATTTGCTGTTGTAGGTCTAGGCAAAACAAGTAAATTTCCTGAATGGATTGAAGACCATAGAGTTGATAAGTTTGATGCTAAAACGGAAATAGAAATGTGTAAAGTTTACGCGACGAGCCGTCTAGTAATTGGTTTGCATGGATCTAATATGCTGCTGCCTTCTGGCCATGCCGGCATGACTCTTGATTTGATAGAGGAGCGGTGGGGTAACTTTGCTCAAGACATCCTTTACCAAGAAACTGATCCCCGGCTGGCTACTTTCCGGTATCGATTTCTGCCAGTTCAGATGAGTATTTCAGTGCTAGCCAACATCGCTGCTTGGATGATGCTGAGTTACTGTGAGTTTAAATCGGAAATGACTGCTGATGTTGTTGATTTAGTTGCTGGAGAAGAGTAGATAAGAGGAAGTGAATAAATCTTAAGGTACGCTTGTGGATTGAGATTGTCAACTTTACCTTTTTCTGGTATAGTTAAGCTAACAATAGTCCGGAAAGTTTTTAGTTCGCCGTCTGAAACCCTCGATTTTCCGTTGGTAGCGAACTTGCCTTGGAGCCTTGAAACCCTTATTCTACGGTTGGCAATCAAAAACTGTCCGAAGTATTGAAGCTAACAGGGATTTAATTTTCTAAACCGCGTCCTGTACTACAAAATTTTCCAGCCCTAACAAAGTGCTATTCAGATGCGTGATCAATTACCCATGCTAAAAGTTTTACAGTAAAATTTTCCGGAGGAGAAGCGATGGAGTCTCTCAAAGCAAAATTGGTTCGGAAATGGTTACAATTAGCTAATCAGAGGCACGAGGAAAAAATACAGGAAAAAGTTGCCATTTCTCAAACTTCCGAACCAAGCTCAATTTACACAGGCAGCCCCAAACTTTCAGTCATTGTACAATTTTTCAATAAAAGACCTAATATTAAGAGTATCATCAATGCAATCAGGTTAACCTCTGCTGAAGAACTGATAGTTATTGATGATGGCTCGAGCGATGGTTCTTACGAAGACTGGATGAAATACCTTAACAGGCGCAATGACTTTCTCCTGCGCTGTAATGACTTGTTCGAGGTGAGAACCTACGATCGAGCGATCAGGATGGCGAAAGGCGAATTTGTTTGTTTGCTTCAAGATGATGATATCCCTCCCGACAATAATGGTTGGGTAGAGCAAGCACTCACTTTGTTTGAAGCTTTACCAGATTTACTAATATTAGGTGGTAGAGAAGGTGTAGATTACTTAATTCCCGACCCAGTGATTCCGAATCAAGAACCAAACTATAGTAGGATGGGAGACATAGGGAGTTGGCCTGGACTTTTTAAGCACAGGATTTATGCCACACCTCACTACATAGAAGGGAAATCTGGTCTACCATTTATGTTTACTACCTCTGTGAATAGAGCCCCAACATTTTTGAGAAAAAAGCAGTTTTTGGAAATAGGAGGTATTAATCAAGATTACGCTCCTTTTCAGTTAGACGACGACGAGGTGAGTGTGAGAGCTTGGTTAGCGGGATACCAGGTAGGATTATATTCCTGCCCATTTGTGAGATATGTTGGTACTGGCGGCATGAGAATTTTTAATAGTGAAAGGGTGAAAAAACAATCAATTATTAATGGCAAAAGATTTTACGATGCCTATGGCTCGATTATTAGCAGTGGCGAGCTACAAAATAGGATAGATGTCGCTAACCAGCAATTAATCAATACCCCCAATAAAAACTAAATTATAGCAATCCTTGCAGGAGTCGTAAATTTTTTACCCCACCCCAACCGTCCCCGAACCCGCTCGCTCGGGAGTAAGAAATTCACAAATGATTTAGGATTGCTATATAAGGCTCTGGTAGACATAAGTCAAATTACCAAATCTATAAGTAGAGTTTAAGAAATGTCCAATTACCAAATCCAAACCCCCGTTGCATTTATTATTTTTAAACGCCCCGAAGAAACTGAAAGGGTCTTTGCAGAAATTCGCAAAGTAAAGCCGCAGAAACTGTTAGTAGTGGCTGACGGGCCCCGTGCAGATAGACCGGGGGAAGACCAAGATTGCGCTCGGGCTCGTGCGATTATTGACCGAGTAGATTGGGACTGCGAAGTTTTGAAAAATTACGCTGACGTAAACATCGGCTGTAAGCGGCGGGTTTCTAGCGGTATAAATTGGGTGTTTGAGACGGTTGAAGAGGCAATTATTCTTGAGGATGACTGTCTGCCTCATCCTACATTTTTCCGTTTCGCTGAGGAATTGCTCGATCGCTACCGAGACGATCGGCGAATTATGTCAATCTCCGGTCAAAATGTTCAGTTCGGGCGAAAAAGAACTGATTACAGCTACTACTTTTCTCGCTACAATCACGGCTGGGGTTGGGCCACTTGGAGGCGAGTTTGGCAAGACTACGATTTTGATATGAAGCTGTGGCCCGAAATTCGCGATGGTAATTTTTTGGAGGATGTATTGGGAGACTCGCACGCTGCAAAGGTTTGGACAAAGACCTTTCAGCTTTGTTATGAGGGAAAATTAGATGCTTGGGATTTCCAGTTCACTTTTGCTAGCTTTATTCAAAATGGTATGAATATTCTGGCGAATGTCAATTTAGTTTCTAACATCGGACACGGTACGACAGCAACTAACACGAATGATGTTAACAGTCCTTACAGTAATATACCTGGAGAAGCTCTAACATTTCCGCTGAAACACCCGCCTTTTGCAATTAGGGATACGCAAGCCGATAATTTTACTCAAAATACTTTGTTTGATTACGATCCGCCGCTGCTGAAGAAAGTGCAAAACAAAATCCATAAACTGTTGAAAAAAAACAAGTAAAATCCGAGATAACTCTAGAGGATAGGCGGGAAATGAAGGTTGTACTTCTCAATAGTTCTGATACTGAAGGCGGTGCAGCCCGCGCCGCTTATAGACTGCACCAAGGTTTGCAGGGGATTGGCGTGTCTTCGCAAATGCTGGTGAAAAATAAGAAAAGTGGCGCTCCGAAGGTCATATGCTCACAGAATGGTATTGGGAATAAGTTTGATAAGATTATTTCAACTATATCAAACTCGCCATTGCGACTTTACCCTGAGAGAAATCGCGGTATATTTTCTCCGGAATGGCTGCCGGACTCCCTGGCGGCTCAAGTGGCCAAAATTAAACCAGATATTATTAACCTGCACTGGGTTTGTGGGGGTTATATGCAAGTAGAAAGTGTTCCGAAGTTTAATACACCCCTAGTCTGGACGCTCCACGATATGTGGCCTTTTACAGGTGGATGCCACTACAGCGAAGAGTGCGATCGCTACACTAAATCTTGCGGTAGCTGCCCGCAACTGCACAGCACCAAAGAGTCAGATCTGTCGCGGTGGGTGTGGCAGCGGAAAGCTAAAGCTTGGAAAAATATTGACCTAACTCTGGTTAGCCCTAGTGCTTGGTTGGCTAAATGCGCTAGTTCTAGTTCTTTGTTCAAAGATTATCGAGTTGAGGTAATTCCTAACGGCATCGATATTCAAAAGTACAAACCTATCAATAGTCAATGGGCGCGAGAAATCCTGAATTTACCTAAAGATAAACAAATTGTACTCTTTGGAGGTGCAGGTGGAACGGGCGATCGCTGGAAAGGATTTAACTTGCTTGTACTCGCTTTACAAAGCCTCAGTAAATCCGGCTGGAAAGATCGGATAGAGTTGTTGGTTTTTGGCTCTTCTCAACCAGAAAATCCGATAGAACTTGGTTTTAAAACTCACTATTTGGGGAAACTCGCAGATGATATTTCCCTAGCAACTGTTTATGCAGCAGCAGATATTTTCGTCGCCCCTTCGGTGATAGATAATTTGCCAAATACAGTGATGGAAGCCTTTGCTTGTGGTATTCCCAGCGCCGCGTTTAATATTGGGGGAATGCCCGATCTGATCGAACACTGCTCAAATGGCTATTTAGCTCAACCTTATGACAGTGAAGACTTAGCGCGAGGGATTGCTTGGGTTTTAGAAGATCCCGAAAGGCACCAAAAACTCTGTCGCAGCGCTCGCCGGAAAGTTGAAGAGAAATTTACATTAGAGGTGCAAGCTCGCGAGTACAAAAAACTCTATGAAGAAGTCTGCTTGCCAGCTAATGGTGTTTATTGAAGAAAGCCAGGATGACTGGTATATTTGCTGAGAAGGCGAGGTGCTGATTTATACAACAATAGTTGACGCAATTACGATTGGTGCCAAGTATAGCATTTATCAGAAAGATGAGGTATGATATAACTGACTTGAACGGAGTGAAAAATATAGAACCCCAAAATGTTATGCAGTTCTAATTAAATGGAGCGCGAGGGAACAGTAGCTCGACCCACAGCAGTCACTCGAATGACAAATATCAAGGATTTTAGTAAGTATCACACATTAGTAAAAATGAAAACTTATTCGATTGATTTTAGACAAAAAATTATGGAGGTGTACCATAATGAACCGCTGTCACAAAGAGCAATAGCTAACCGTTTTTGTGGAGCCTCGGAGTTTCGTCCAAAAATTGGTTAAGCAAGCAGTATCGTGAGACCCAAAACATTGATCCTCGAACTGAGCGATGCGGAGTCAAATTGAAACTCAATGCAGAACAACTACTGATTTTAGCCGAATTGATTGAAGAAAATAATGATGCAACTCTCGAAGAACTCCGTTATTTACTGTACCAGAAAATTGGTTTTACCATCAGCGTGGCAACGATGGGAAGAATGGCAAAACTCTTAAACATGACTTAAAAAAAAACTCTCTTTCCGAGCGCGAAAGGTACGCTCCCGAGTTCAGGGCCTGCGATATGAGTTCTGGCAAGAAGTCCGAGAAGTTTGTTTGAAAGACTTAATATTCATTGATGAATTAGGCGTCAACTTGGCAATGGTTAGGTTATATGCTCGTTCTCTAAAAGGTTCAAGGGATCGGGGACAAAAACCAAATAAACGGGGGAAAAATGTCTCAATAATTGGAGCTATAGCCTTTCTTAAAAAGATGAGGTACCCGAGATTCCCTGAATAGCGGGACTTTCAAGCCTTATTACATACCTCATCTATCTGAGAAAGGCTATATATCAGTCAATGAAGTCCTAACATCAGTCAACTTAATAGGTACAACTGATACAATTACATTTGAGGCTTTTATCATCCGAAAGCTCGTACCAAAACTCTGGAAAGGTGCTTGTGTAGTGATGGACAATTGTACTATTCACACAAGCGAAGAAATAGAAAAAGCCATCAAAAGTCAAGGGGCAAAAATAATATACTTATCACCATATTCGCCCGACTTCTCACCAATTGAACATTTATGGTCAAAACTCAAAAACATTCTCCGTTCTATCAAGACGACTAATTACCGAGAATTAGCAAAAGCGATAGAGTTTGCCTTCAATCAAGTTACATTATCCGATATGAGGAATTGGTTTACTCACTGCTGTTATTGTACCTCATCTTTATGAGAAACGCTATAGGGAAATCACCAAATAAATTAGCAAATTGGGTTTATGAGTGAATATAGCGGGGCACTGAGTGATGAAGAATACAGTTGGTAACGATTCTGATGGTAGCCCGGTTTTAAAATAAATAAATTTCTCATTAAATCTCTTGATAGTGTGGTCAAGTTAAGTTAATAATTGGATAGGACTCGAAGTCGATCGGCATTGTCGATCGTCCGAGGACAAGTTTTTACTCGTCAGCCCAATCTTTTAGATAAATGGAGTACACCAGTATAGCAGTCCTGATGACTTGTCACAACCGCAAGTTAAAGACGTTAGTCACTCTAGAGTCGCTGTTTAAGCAAACATTAACAAGTGAAATTGCACTCAGCGTTTATCTGGTAGATGATGGCAGCACTGATGGCACGTCCGAAGGAGTACAGCAAAAATATCCTCAAGTCAAGCTTTTTTCGGGAGATGGCAATTTATTTTGGAATGGAGGAATGCGGATAGCTTTCAGCGAAGCCATGAAAGACGACCCGGATTACTACCTCTGGCTCAACGACGATACGGTACTGGCTCCAGAGGCTTTAAATACGCTGCTGGCAACCAGTCGCGAGTTATTTGAACAAGGAGAAAAAAAGGCGATCGTTGCCGGCTCTACTTGCGATCCGGATACTGGTGTTTTCACTTACGGAGGAATGGTGCAGAGCAGGTGGTGGCACCCGATTTATTTGAGAGCGGTAGAACCGAGCGATCGCCCGCAGCCTTGCGATACTATGAACGGGAATTTTGTTTTAATTCCTAAAGAAGTAGTTCGAGCCGTCGGCAATTTAGACCCGGCTTTCATTCACTATGCAGCCGACTATGACTACGGGTGGCGGGCCAAACAGCAAGGATGTAATGTTTGGATCGCTCCCGGTTATATCGGCACTTGCCCTCTCAATCCCAAACCTACAGAAACGCCCGCTCAGCCTTTAAGCAACCAACTGCAAAAAGTTAGCCAACCCAAAGGTTTAGCGCTGCAAGATGTAACGCTTCAACCTCTAGAAGAATGGAAAGTTTACAGTCAGCGGTACGGGGGTTTGCTGTGGCCGATATATTGGCTGTTGCCATACCGCAGGTTGATTTGGATGTCTTTCGTTGCTAAATTAAAAGGAGGGTGAAAGATTTTCTTGCTTGAAGAATGCAGGGTGGCGGACGGATTTAACCAACTATAACAACTGACAATCATGCAATCAAATTCCAGTTATTTCACAACAAAATGGAACTATCTAAGAAATCACAGAGCTTTTAAAAAAGCTCCTTTGACAGCTATTTTTCGCACGATATATTGGGCCGTGCTTTGTCAGTTGGGGATTCCGGCGACTGTGGAAATTCCCAAGTGGAAGTGCCGTTTTTTCTTGCCTGCTAAGTTCAAACAAGCCGGCTCGACCGGCATTTTTGTACTGCGCGAAGATTATGAGCCGGAACTGTATTATTTAGAGCGATCCCTCTCTCCTGGTTCGGTATTTGTAGACGCGGGAGCCAACACGGGAATTTATACGGTTTTAGCAGCTAAATTAGTAGGAGATGCGGGGAAAGTTCTTTCCTTCGAGCCGGGAGAAGAGAGTTATCAAAATCTCGATCGCAACGTAAAACTCAACAATTTGACTCAAGTAAAAGTCTTTAAATCAGCTCTTTCAGATACAGAAGGAACAGCTAAATTCTACCACATTGACAACGCTCCCAACAGTTATTCACTAGGAGGCGATGGCAGCGAAAATACGACCTACGAAGAAGTAGCTACCACTACTATAGATGGCGTTCTGAACCGCGAAGGAATCGAAGGTGTAGATTTCCTCAAAATGGACGTAGAAGGTGCAGAAGAATACGTATTGCAGGGTGCGAAGTCGCTGTTTAGCAAAATGCGGCCGACAGTGCTATTTGAAATTAACGAAAAAGCAATTGACAGATTCAAGCTCTCCGATGCCGGAGCCTGGAATTTTCTGAAAAACTTGGGTTACGAGTTTTTTACTGTTAAAGATACGGGAGAGCTGCAAAGCGTAAGCGCTCCGCAGGAAGGGAATATCATCGCAATTCCTAAAGCTTAAAAACGAAATCGAGGTAAACATTACATGGATGATTTGCGCGTCGCTTGGCTGGTTCCCGAAGTAGAATTGGGTGCATATTGGCAGCCAGTATTGAGAGAATTTACAAAAGTATTTAAAAATACTGTTTTCTACACAGGTCGCGTTTGGTCGGGGTTCGATCCGACAATGCCGGGAGCATCAGCAGTTAAGTTGGTAGGAGAGACTAAATTTGTCGAGACGGAAAAGATAGAAACAGGGTACGATCGCGGATTCATTGTAGTATCGCCTAGTATTATCGGCTATTTGCTAAAATTTAGACCTCATGTGGTCTTTCCCCAAGCTTTCTCTTTGTGGACTGTAATTGTTGCGTTTTTAAAACCGCTACTGAGGTGGAAAATTGCCATTATTTACGATGGTAGTTCCCCCAATACAGACTTTCGAGATTCCAGTTTTAGGACATTTGTGCGCCGCATCCTTGTGCGGTTTGCCGATGCTTTTGTCGCCAATAGCAATGCGGGTAAAAAATATCTGATGGAAGTTCTCAACGTACCGGAGGATAAAATTTTTACCCGAACCTATCTCGTACCTGATGCGGGAGCTTTGCTGAAACGATTAGATCAAACTCAGCCCCCAAACTTGCAGTTAAAACGCCCGATTTTTATGTATGTAGGGCGCATCACGGCGAGAAAGGGAATTAAAACGCTTTTAGAAGCTTGCGCTATTCTTAAAAATCAAGGTTATGTTGATTATTCGCTGTTAATTATTGGCAAGGGAGATCAGCGGGAAGAACTGGAAGCTTTTATTAAAGAGCGCCATTTTGAAGAGCAGGTGCTCTGGGCGGGATGGGTGGAATATGGAAGTTTGGGTTCTTATTTTCAGCAAGCTGATGTTTTTGTATTTCCTACTTTTGAGGATGTCTGGGGAATGGTGGTACCCGAAGCCATGGTGTTTGGGAAACCGGTATTGTGTTCTAATGGTGCAGCTTCCTGCGAGTTAATTGTGTCAGGCGAGAACGGTTATATTTTCGATCCTAGCAGTGCTAAAGAGTTAGCGGAGAAAATGCAAATTTTTATAGATAATCCTGATTTAATTGAGTCGATGGGAGAGCGTTCACGACAGATAATTTCTCAAAAAACTCCGGAAACAGCAGCTAAAGCTTACGTGGAAGTTACATCTTTTGTGAGAGAGAATAGGTGAAGGAAGTTCGGCAACGGATTTTGTAACCGATTTTGTAAGAGATTTAATAGATGGATGGAATAGGGAATAGGGAATAGGAAAAAATTAGCAATTACAAATTAGAAATGAAAGTTTTATTATCTGCGTTTGCTTGCGAACCTAATCTGGGATCAGAAGAGGGAGTAGGATGGAATACTGTTATCCAATCTGCTAAACATCACGAAAGTTGGGTGTTTACTCGCACGTTTTGTCGATCGTACATTGAAGCAGAACTAGAACGCAATCCTGTACCCAACCTGCACTTTGTTTATTTCGATCCGTTCGGGTGGAGCGAAGATTGGAAGGGAAGACAAGGGTTGCTGCAACTTCACTACTATTTGTGGCAAATCTGGGCTTATTTTATCGCTCGAAAGCTCGATCGCGAAATCGGTTTTGACATAGTACACCATGTAACTTATGTCAAACATTGGTCTCCAAGTTTCCTGGCGCTGTTGCCGCATCCTTTTATTTGGGGGCCTGTGGGGGGTGCAGAAGCAGCACCAAAGCCTTTTTGGCAAGATTTTAGCCGCCGGGGCAAAATTTACGAAACGCTGCGGGCATTGGCTCAAAGCGTAGGAGAACGCGATCCGTTTGTGGGTCTGACGGCGCGCCACAGTGCCGTTGCGCTGGCAACTACGGAAGAAACTGCTGCCAGACTGCGATTTCTCAAAGCAAAAAACGTGAAGATTTTCTCGCAAGTCGGTTTATCGCAGCAGGAAATTCAAGAACTAAAGCAATTTCCTACCCCGCCGGAGCAACCAATTAGATTCATCAGTGTTGGTCGTCTCTTACATTGGAAAGGGGTGCACTTAGGACTCCGTGCATTTGCGGAGGCGAAGCTGGAACAATCGGAATACTGGATTGTCGGAGACGGCCCGGAAAGGCAGCGTTTGGAAGCTTTGGCAACAGAATTGGGACTGGCAAATAAAGTATTTTTTTGGGGAACTTTATCTCGCACTGAAACTCTTTCTAAAATGGGGGAGTCTCACGTTCTCCTCCATCCGAGTTTGCATGACTCTGGTGGTTTTGTGTGCACGGAAATGATGGGGGTTGGTCGTCCCACGATTTGTTTGGATTTGGGGGGACCGGCTACTCAAGTGACGGAGCAAACGGGAATTAAAGTTGCTGCTACTGATCCCGATCGCACGGTGCAAGGTCTAGCAGAAGCTATAGTGTCTTTAGCGCAAGATCGTGAATTGCGAGATCGCTTGGGTCGATCGGGTCAAACGCGCGTCAGGGAAATCTATGATTGGGATGTTAAAGGGCTATTCTTTGCCCAATTGTGCGAAGATGTATTCCATGGAAAATCAGGATAACTTCTGATTTGTTTGATCGGACAAAACAAAGAAAACTATATTTTTTCAGGCGGTGAAACGTGGGCGTTGCAATCATTACTGGCTCGGCGGGTTTAATTGGCTCTGAGGCGTGTCAGTTCTTTGCCAAACAAGGCTTAGATATAGTTGGGATCGACAATAATATGCGCCAGTTCTTTTTTGGTGCTGATGGTTCTACAAACTGGAACCGCCAACTGCTCGAAAAGTCCTTGGGTACCAAGTATTATCACTTAGATGTGGACATTCGCGACTATGAAGCGATTACCAATATCTTTCAGCGGTACGGCGAGTCGATCGAATTAGTAATTCACACAGCAGCCCAGCCCAGCCATGATTGGGCTTCCCGTGCTCCGAAAATAGACTTTACCGTCAATGCCAACGGCACGCTCAATCTTCTGGAAGTAACTCGTCTTTACTGTCCTAAAGCAGTTTTCATTTTCACTTCTACCAATAAAGTATACGGCGATACGCCTAACAGTTTGCCTTTAATTGAATTAGAACACAGGTGGGAAATTGAACCCGGGCATACTTACGAAGGTGGCATTCGGGAAGATATGTCAATCGATCAGTGCCTGCACAGTTTGTTTGGTGCTTCTAAGGTAGCTGCTGACGTTTTAGTTCAAGAATACGGTCGATATTTTAATATGAACACCGCTTGTTTTCGCGGTGGCTGTTTGACAGGTCCAAATCACTCAGGAGCTCAATTGCACGGCTTCCTAGCCTACTTGATGAAGTGTGCTGTCACAGGAACTCCTTACACGGTGTTTGGCTACAAAGGCAAGCAAGTTCGCGATAACATTCATAGCGCAGATTTAATTTCGGCATTTTATGAATTTTATAAAGCTCCCCGAAGCGCCCAAGTTTATAATACAGGAGGAGGCAGGTACAGCAATTGTTCGATGTTAGAAGCGATCCAGATGTGCGAGGCAATTGCGGAACGCAAATTTAATTGGACTTATGCTGAAGGGAATCGCATTGGCGATCACATTTGGTGGATTAGCGACAATTCAAAATTTTCCAGTCACTATCCCAACTGGAAAATGAAATATAACGTTAAACAAATCCTACAGGAGATTTATGAATGTAACCGCGAGCGTTGGCTGAAAGAGGATTCCAATGATTGAGTGGGGCAAAAAGAATGTGCTGGGAATTTCGGTAAACGAGTGAAGAATATAAAGTTAAACAAATCTTAGGGGAGATTTATGAGTGTAACTGCGAGCGTTGACTTAAAGAGGTGCTCCATGATTGATAAAGGGAAAAAGAATGTACTGGGCATATTAGTAAATGCCGTTAATTATGAAGCGGCGGTTAGCAAAATTATTGCGGCAGCCAGCGCCGGAAAACCAATGTCAGTTTCTGCCCTAGCGGTTCACGGGGTAATGACTGGGGTTCTCGACAGCACTCATCGTTATCGGATTAATCACATTGACTTAGTATTGCCAGACGGACAGCCCGTCAGGTGGGCATTAAATTGGCTATACCATACGGAATTGCCCGATCGAGTTTGCGGGCCGAATGCGATGTTACAAATCTGCGAACGTGCGGCAGAAGAAGGATTACCTATCTATTTGTACGGCTCTCAAGCTTCTGTACTGGAAGCTTTATCTCGCAATCTCTGCCAGCGTTTTCCCAAGTTAATTATTGCTGGAACTCAGCCTTCTAAATTTAGGCAGGTTTCGCCCCAAGAGAAAGAAGAAATTGCACAGCAAATTCGCAACAGCGGTGCAGCAATTACTTTTGTCGGTTTAGGGTGCCCGCGACAAGAAGTCTGGGCTTACGAATACCGGGATGACTTATCAATGCCGTTGATTGCTGTAGGTGCTGCTTACGATTTTCATGCGGGTAATTTGGCTAAATCTCCTGACTTTTTATCTAAAATAGGTTTGGAATGGCTGTTTCGGATGATTAAGGAACCTCGGCGCCTTTGGCAGCGGTATGTTTTTTTGAATCCGCTTTATATCTGGCTGTTTTTGCTACAAGCTTTAAAAATCAAACAGTTCGACCCCACAGACGCCACGCCGCCTGTAGAAGAAGTATTATATGGTTGAAATTTAAAAGTTTCTTGTGAATTATGGGTGCTCAAAAGTAAAAAGTAAAAAAGCAAACCCATCGTAACTAATCGTTTTGAGGTGCAACTGCGATCGTATATTCAAGAAAACTTCTATTAAATCCCGTGACATCGGAATTATAGTGGGAGCCTAAGAGCTCGCGATTTGGGTAGCGAGTTCTTAAGCTCCCACTGAGACGATCCGAATATATTATGCCGATGCCATCGGAAACGATATTACGCCAGAAAACAATTTTTACATTATCTATGTGGTAAGCTGGGGACTGCACACCTTACATACAAAGTTTGTGCGTCAGTCTTGATCTAGTCAGGTGCATGGCTGGGTCAATAGTCGCATTTGGTTTGACTGTAATCTTGGCAGGGGCGATAATCGCAGGGGAGCGCAAAAGTATGGTGAGTGTGTAACCAAACTTGATAATCAAACCAAAAGTTTATTGCCATTACCTCGATATTGCTATGGCTTTTGTGCCACAATCCGGATCGAATCGTACTTGTTTTCATCACCAGCAAAAATTGTTTTCAGCAGTAGCTTCCAAGCTTGGACTTTACTGTTTTCCTTGGGCTTGACTATCTGATGAGATGCCATTGAATCGAACACACTGAAAATTTTTCTTTCATCATTGATCCAAGGGTTGTCAAATTGGCGATAGTAGCCATTAAACTGGGTAGCAATTATCTCAAATCCTACTTTTTCACAGATAGCGCGAAAGCTCTGCGGTGTGAAGAAATACAAATGCCTTGGTACATCTAGATGTATCCATGCAATCCCTGATAACTTCAGCCCAATACAAGAGTTATTTGGTACTTCCATCACCAACTTGCCGCCATCCACGAGCAACTGTATGGCATTGCGGAGTGCAAGTAAAGGATCTCTGGTATGTTCGAGTACGTGGTTCATCACAATTATGTCGTACTGTCTAGACTGGACTTCCGGGGGCAAAGATTCAGCAGTACCAGAAAATACATTAAGACCTCGCTGCTGGGCCAAAACTAAAGCTTGTTGATCGGGTTCTACGCCCCAGACTTTGTGACCCTCTGCTTGCAGTTCTTGCAGCAGGTGCCCATTGGCGCAACCAATTTCTAAGATCGAGGAGGAAGCAGTCCCGAACTGTTGCTTCCACCATTTACTTGTGACATCTACTCCGCGATCGAAACGCCAAGCTAGATGGGTACGCAATTTATCGAAGAAGGAAGTAGAAGAGGCAGATATGAAGCTTGTAAAGTCTATATGATGAGTATAATACTCATCAATTTCGTAGAAGCTGGCGATTTTGTTGAGTTCGGGTAGAGGATGAATGCGTCCAAGTTGTGACTTTTCGCACCAGTACAATTGAAATGACTCTTGGTTTAGAGGTCTGCGCCAGTCACCGGGTATGAATAGCCACGGTTTCATACTCTGTCCCGATATCGGGCAGACGACGGTAGGGCTTAAGCACGTTTGACTTTGCATTTTGATTTTCGTTACTTAGGAACTTGATGTACTAATAACCACTGATTTTGGATTACTCCGATACGTTATGTGCCAGTGATAATTGTGTGCTCCTCAATACAGGAGATGAATGCCTAAAACTTATGAAGTTTTGGGAATACAATTACTGAGGCGTGGTTTTCTGGTAACATCGAATTTAAGTTAACGCATTTAGCTGGCTTTGTCACTTTTGATAAAAAGCTACACCTTCCGCGAGCGGGCGGTGAGTAAGTTTTTCTATTGTCAATAATTTAAGTATCAATACTCCGGACAGTTTTTAAAGAGGGATGCGATGCCTTCGGCAACCAATGCTTACGCAATAAGGCAGAGAAGT
>NZ_JAUBVF010000085.1:0-20501 GCF_036705685.1 Microcoleus sp. AT3-A2 | reverse complement strand
TACCTAATTATCAACAAGGCATAAGAGCTATGAGGCTTATTCTATCAGCGTTATAGACGACTTGTCGCCCCGACAGGCGAAAGGCAATAGGTAAGAGCGACGAAGTTTAGTTTTGGATACATAAATACCCTCTTAGTCCGCGAAGGTGGACTTCGTTTGTGTAGATGCGGTTTCAACCGCCGAATTATCTAAACCAAAGCTTGCCGCTGAGCCTCCAACAATTCCTGAATTCCGGTTTCTGCCACATCCAAAATTTGATTTAACTGACTCCGGCTGAAACTTCCTTCTTCCGCAGTTCCCTGAATTTCGATGATGTTCAAATCTCCATTCATTACCACATTACAATCAATTTCAGCCGCTACATCTTCAAGATAATTCAAATCTAAAAATGGCTCGCCTTCCAAAAGCCCCACAGACACTGCCGCCACTTGACGAATAATGGGCGATCGCACTAAATCACCTTTTTGCACCAACTTGTTCAAAGCATCAGCCACAGCCACAAACCCGCCAGTAATTGAAGTCGTGCGAGTCCCAGCGTCCGCTTGCAAAACATCGGCATCCACAAGTATTGTGCGTTCTCCCAATAGTTGCATATCCAAGCACGATCGCAAACTGCGCCCAATCAACCGCTGAATTTCTTGAGTCCGTCCCGATAATTTCATAAATTCCCGCTCTTGTCGCTGCGGCGTAGATCCTGGCAACATTCGGTATTCCGCTGTTAGCCAACCTTGTCCAGTATTCTCCAGAAACCTCGGCACTCCCGGCTTGATTGTAACGCTGCAAAGTACCTGAGTATCGCCACTTTTTGCGAGTACAGAACCGCTAGCAAATTTGGTAAACTCTCGATCGAAACTAATCGGACGAATTTGATTTGGTTGTCTGCCGTCTGGACGCTGGAAAGACATAATATTTAGGTGATTGGTAATCGTTAAGTGGGTATTAAAAGTTGAAAATAGGATATTAATCTTCCGATCTTTTTTGATTCGTTAAATAAGCAGTCAGTCAACCTAAAATGGAAAATATAAAATGCTATGAGTATTGACCTTTAGCCTCGATCAATGTGAGAATATTCTGCTGGACTTGTTCTGGAGATTGATCGCCATCCACAGTTAACAGTTTGTTGCGGTATTCGTAATACTCTAAAAGAGGAATAGTGCGTTCGTGGAACAAATCGAGCCGACGCTGTAAAATTTCAGGGTGGTCATCCGATCGATCGCGCTCGATCGATCTACTCAGCAAAACCTCGATCGGCACTTTCAACAAAATCGCCCAATCTAGCTTCTGAGCCAAATCCTCCAGCAAAAAATCCAATTCTTCAGCTTGAAAAGCCGTTCGCGGATAGCCCTCCAACACCCAGCCATTAAAGACATCCCACAGCAGCAGTCGGCGGCGAAAGAATTCAATCATAGTTGCGTCGGGAACTAATTCCCCCTTTTCGACATAAGACACCGCCAGCTTGCCTAAATCTGTGTCTTCTGCGATCGCCTCCCGTAGAATGTCCCCCACAGCCAGCAAAGGAAGGCTCAAATTGCTGCACAGTAGTTCAGCCTGAGTTCCCTTTCCCGCTCCTGGCCCTCCCAGAATCACTACTCTCACAGTCTCTGCTCCTAGTGCCGCGACATTCAAATTTTACGCGATGTGTGTACCTTTTCTTAAAAGCCCTGGACGCAGCGAGACTCTCATCACCTTGGTTTTTTACCCTATAACTGTATAAATGTCAAGCTCCACGCCGTATTTTGGTAAAAAACCCCGTTTCTGCGTAAGTGCTAATTGAGTTCAAAAATTGAACAAATGACTGCGAATGCCACTGCCGCGAGCTTTTGACAACTTATATATATAGTGTTCGATCCGATGTGCACTCGGCCCCGTACACTATATATTGTCAAGCAGGCTTCAGCCGCGCCAAGGTCGGAGCTGCACTCAAGACTTAGTTTCTGATTAAATATTGCCCTATGGTTGCTCAGTTACAAACCCCTAAACTAAATTTAAACCACAGCTTGCCCTACACAGTTCAAGGGCTGGTGCAAGTTTTTACAGGCCCGCACCGCTGCTTTTTTACCAGTGTCATGGCTCAAGCCCTCAGAATTGCAGGACAGGGAGCTCCCGTGCTAGCGGTGCAGTTCCTCAAAGGGGGAATTAATCAAGGGCATCAGCATCCGGTGCGGCTGGGGCAAAATTTAGATTGGGTTCGCTGCGATTTGTCACGCTGCATTGAGAATGCTGATTTAAATGAGCTGGAAACGCGATCGATCGAACAATTGTGGCAGTATGTTCAAAATGCGGTGCGCGAAGGCCGTTATGCCTTAGTTATTCTCGATGAATTGAGTTTAGCGGTTAATTTGGGCTTGATTCCCGAAGCCGAAGTGGTGGCATTGATTGACAACAAGCCGCATCATTTGGATATGATTTTTACCGGGCCATCCATGCCGCAAAGAATTTTGGATGTTGCCGATCAAATTACTGAAATTCGCCGCAGTTAAGGACAATGATTCAATTTGCGAGTTCCTTTTTAGCGGGATCATTTTTTATGTAGAAAAACAGGATCTAAAAAAAGAGGCGATCGCTTAACTCAAAGAGCGATCGCACGCTGATCAATTTACCAGCGACGTTACGCTTGAACTACCGGATCGAACACAACACTCAATCGATCCGCCGGCACCATCCGCTTGAGAATTTTCAAGTGACCGTCTGCATCAGACCAACTGCGAAACTCGCCCACAACCACCTTTTCCACATTTGGAAGCGAGCGAACTATAGTCCACGGCTTGAGACGTTTTTCTTGCAACATACTAAATAAATCTCCTTGGTAAATTGGAGCAAAAGCCAGTCCCCATGGTTGGCCACCGCCGAGGACTGGCTTTTGACTTTGCAAACTTGCCTTTCTCTAAGAACATAGCACAAAAAAAAGGGTTTGGGATTATATCTTATTTTTCGCTTTTTTTAGAGCTATTTTCTACATAACAGATGATTAAACTCAAAACTTCTTAACTCTTTAATTGCCAACTCAAAACTATTTCATGACTAACACTTCGACTTCGCTTGGGAGGCAGCCTGACTAATAAATTCGGCCTTCTACCTTCTACCTTCATTCTACAAATCCCGCCGCGACAGCAAAAACCAGATCCCACCCAAACCCAAAACACCGCACAAAACCCCGCCTTCCCACCCAAAAACAGTCCCCCCCGGCAAATGTCCCGGCTTTGCTTTAGAAGTAAAATTAAGCTCCGAATAGTATACCCACTGGCTGTTAACTCGCCAGCCCACTCGATCGCCAAACTTCTCCCAAACTGTAGCATCATAAACACCAGGCTTTCCCCCCAACTTGAGCCACAAACCCTTTTGCACAGAAAAACCGAATCTGCGGTGACTGTATCGCACCCAAAGTTGATCGATAGTCTGCAAATCCTTAGCTGGAAACTTCCTAATATCTTCCTCACTCAAATAACCCCGTGAATTTTGCTGCATCACCTCCAGCATTTTCACAGAAGTTTCCTCATCAGCACCACGCCAATTTTTAGCAGCCAGCAGCCTGGCTAAGTGAGAATAATCGATACCTTTTTCCGACTCTAAATTCACAGAAACTAGCGGAGTATCATTCACAGGTTGAGTCGGTATCGAAGGACTAACAACAGTTGTCTGCTGCGACTTTTCCAGGACTGGGACAACAACAACAGGAGGTTTTAAAGCATCCAAAACTTCCACAGCCGATTTGTAGCGATCTTTAACATATTCCTGAATCAACTTATCCAAAACCTGACCTAAATCGTCGCTAATTTGTGTTCCTTTTGGCAAAGCCTCCCTCCAAAGCCACCGGCCTTCAAGCGGATCGTAAAGGTCATCGTGAATGTCCCCGTAGATATCCAGATAAGGCATAACAGAAGTCAGCAAGCGAATGCAAGTCACCCCCAAACTATAAAGGTCGCTAGCAGGAACAGCCCTACCGTGACGCTGTTCTAGAGCCGCGTAGCCGGGAGTTCCCAACTTAGTTCCTGTTTTGGTCGGAGCAGCAGCTACTACCTGTTTAGAAACCCCAAAATCTATCAGCACTAACTTACGATCGCGAGATCTGCGGATCACATTCTCAGGCTTAATATCGCGGTGAATTACATTTCGGTCGTGAACAAACTTCAATAAAGGCAACAAATCTAACAGCAGTTCGCAAGTTTTAATTTCGCTATAAGCACCGTACTTATCTAACTCATCCTTTAAATTATTTCCATCAATAAACTCTTGTACTAAATACAAGCGCCCATCTTCCTCAAAATAAGAAATTAACTGAGGAATTTGCGGGTGCTTCAGTTCGTACAACCGCCTTGCCTCTTGTTCAAACAGTCGAACATATTTTTTAAAATGACCGGGCTTCCGCTGAAACTCTTGAGGGGGTGACAACTGTTTAATCACGCACAATTCCTCAAATTTTCCATGATTAACAGCTCGAAAAGTCCTGCCAAATCCCCCATCGCGCAGCGGTTCTGTTGCTGCATAAAGGTCTTTTAGCAGCAGCTTTGAACCACAATTAAGACAATACTTTGTGCCTGGTGGGTTCTGACGCTTGTCTCTTGGGCAATCGAGATTAAGGCAGTATGTCATATATTAAACAAATGCGAACAAAATTATACTCAGGGTTTTATATTATTCAAGAGTCCGATCGCGAGCTGGTTTTTGTAGAGGCGAGACCTCGAACCTTACGGAGGCGGCAGCCACCCTCGCGCTCAGAGGGGGCGCTCACCAGACTGCCCCTGAGCAAGTATAACTCTCTTGAGGGTTTGACCTCAAACTCGAAGTCCATATCTAACCTTCGACTCCGCTGCGTGCAATACATTTGATTTAGCGGTCAAATAGCCCGTATATCAAACAGAAATAGTAATTTATTACCAGCCCACTTACCTCTGCAAGGCAAAAAAAACTTAGGATTCCCCCTGAGATATAATTTTATTGCCAGAGAGAAGCACACTAAGGGGAGCCACAGGTTCCGTCAAGTTCGATAGGCTTTAATATTTTAGCAGCATAGTTTATTACCTAACCAGGCAGAATCAACAATCCCAAACTCCCCAACAAACGCACGTTAAAATAAAGACTAGCTTCCGCGATCGTAATCCGAACGCGACCCGACAATTAACCAGTTTTCCCTGTTTCCTTTTTTCAGCTATTACCAGTTACATCTATTTCCATAGGTCTACTTAATTAGGAATCGCCAGTGACACCAAAACTACAGCCCTCTCCCACTCCAAACTCCCGCATAAAATCACCAAAAGTCCCCTGGTTTGAGCGGTTCATGGCACTGGTCGCCCTAGGAAATTTAAGCCTAGTATTATTTGACATAACTTACGTCTCCGGCCGAGATTTCTACCTCCGGCAACTGCCAGTTGTAACTCAAGTATACGACCCATTTAAAGGAATTAAACCCCACCGGGACACCCAGCAATATCTAGAAACCTTAGAAGAATTAAAAATTCAAGTAGTGCAAACAGGGTTGCCCTCTCTCCAAGTAGCAGCCAAATTGCAGGAAATAAACAATCTGAGCGCGAAAATGATCGACGAAGATCCCTTTCGAGTAGCATCAAAAAGTGGCACCCTAGAAAAAATAAAAGACCGGATGCGCGATCGCGTCCCGAATCCGCAAGACTCGGCTAAACAATCATTCCAAACATTCTGGAGCCAAGACTATTTAAACAAACAAGGCTGGCAAAAAGAAATCAAGTGGTTTGACGCCAAAATCAAGCCATTAATCGCCACCAACTATTACCGCGAGATCGGAGAAAACGGCGAGTTCACCGACAACTTCTGGCTAATCGACCTGCCATTCATTGCCATATTCGCGATCGAATTTCTAGCCCGTACCTACCTGATCAGCCGCCGCCACCGCAGCGTCACTTGGCGAGCAGCCATGCTCTGGCGATGGTACGACATTTTCCTGATGCTCCCATTCTGGCGCTTGTTGCGAATATTACCCGTCACAATTCGTATCCACCAAGCCAAAATGCCGGATCTCCAACCCATACGCACCCAAATCAGCCGAGGTTTCGTTGCCAACTTCGCCCAAGAATTAACCGAAGTTGTAGTAATTCAACTCATCAACCAGATGCAACAATCAATCACCACAGGCGAACTCGCTCGTCAACTATTTCAATCCCAAAAACAGCGCTATCTAGACATCAACAATATCAATGAAATAGAAGCGATCGCCACCCATCTCGTCCAAATAACCGTCTACAAAGTCCTCCCCCAACTCCAGCCAGACCTAGAAGCCCTCCTCCGGTACAATATTGAAAGCTTCCTCAAACAATCCCCCCTCTATCAAGGATGGAAGCAAGTACCCGGCCTGGGAAACCTGCCCGAACAGCTAGCACAGCAATTAGTTGCAGAACTCTCAAAATTAGCCACCCTCGGCCCCCAAGATGCCTATGAAGCCTTCAAAATCGCCAGCGAAGACCCCATAGGCATCAAACTCTCAAGCCAGCTAGTGCAACATTTCGGGCAAGCTTTAGGAACCGAACTGCAACAGCAGCAAACCTGGCAAGAAATACAACTGCTGCTGTGCGACTTCCTAGAAGAGTTCAAAATCAACTACATTCAGCGGTTGAGTGAAGAAGACTTCGAGAAAATTTTAGAACAAGCCAAAGAACTGCAACGGATAGCCCCGCGTTAGGGCAAGTCTCCACCACTTTACTTATTTTTTTCGTCCCCAATTAGCAATTAGCAATTACCCTGCTGTAACTCCTGCACATGAAACTTGCTGGAATTGTAAAGTTTCATGTGCGATCGGCATTCTCTACGAGAGTCATCTCCAGGGTTGTGCATGACATCTTCAGCGCGGTAGTGAGTTAGACCGCCGTTAGGGTTCTCAGCGGTCTGGCGTGTCATGTTTTTAGTGAGAAAGGTCAATCGATTTTAGATTTTAGATTTTAGATTTTAGATTGAAGCATTGATCCCACGGATAAATTCGAGGGGCAAGTTTCATCGGATACAGGTTTTTTCTTTCTGGGTCCTGAGTCTGCGAAGGAATGAATGCGGGGGCTTGTATCCTGGATGCTTGATTGTCAATTTTTTAGACGTACATTATATCAATTTATATGTAAGTTTGATGAGAATCTACTTTTTAGAGTCAATCTGTAAAGTAAAGTTAAAAACTACTACAAATAGCCCTAAACGAAGTAATCTATTAGATAGGATGGCCAACGGATTTCCTAAAGGCTAACATTTTTCAATAATGCTAGGAAGAAAATAAGGCGCGTCAGTATCTTTAGTCAGCTATTTTTATAACGATTTCATAGAAAACACGTAAATAGCCATGCTTGCTCAAGCAAGTGCCTATCTAAAAAATTTCACTAACTATTATAGATTGCTTTTCAATATATATTTCCTCAGCCTTTCTTCACTACATCGACTGAGATTTTTCAGCAAACTCGTTACCCCAGGAGTAACACCAATCAATGTCACACACATCTCCAACCACTTTTCTGTCAAACCGTTCTCAAAAAAAGCTGTCACTTCGCCTGATTTTAGTATTGCCATTCGTTGTGCAAATATTTGCCGCCGTCGGGCTGACAGGCTGGCTATCCTTACGCAACGGGCAAAAAGCAGTCAACGAAGTTGCTAGCCAGTTGCGGAGTGAAATTACGACCCGCATCCAGCAGCAGCTCAACACATACCTAGATACAGCCCCTCGCGTCAATCAACTGAATGCCAATGCCCTTCGCCTAGGATACTTAAATCCCGACGAATTGGAGAGTATGGAGCGCTATTTGTGGGAGCAACTTCAAGCCTTTCCTTCTCTGCCCCAGATGGGTTTTGCTACTAAAACGGGAGAGTTCATCGCCATTGAACGCCAAGAGAATAGCCAAATATTTTTTAAAAGAGTAGATAAGGATAGTCGTACTGAATTTCATATTTATGAATCGGATAGCAAAGGCAATCAAACAAAGCTATTAAAAATTTCTCCTAGCAACAATATACTCAACCGTTCATGGTATAAAGACAGTGTACGGTTAGGCCAGCCCACATGGAGCGAAATTTTTCCACTTACAGGTCAGAAAACGCTCTCCCTCCCTGCCGGACATCCAGTGTATGGCGAAAATGGCGAACTGCGCGGAGTATTCGTTGCTAATTTTTTGATCTCTTTCCTCAGTGACTTTCTACAAAGCTTAAAAATCGGTCGATCGGGACAGACATTCATTATGGAACGTTCTGGACTCCTAGTAGGCAGTTCAACTCTCAAAGAAGCATTTATCACCAACAATGGCAAACTCGATCGCCTGAATGCTTTAGACAGCACAGATGATTTAATCCGGCTGACAACAGCGCATTTAAAAGAACACTTTGGCGACCTCACTAAAATTAATAGCTCTCAGCAATTGGATTTTACGATCGCCGGCCAGCGGGAATTCCTCCAAGTTATGCCCTTTCAGGATAGCCGAGGATTGGACTGGCTGATCGTCGTAGTAGTTCCTGAAAGCGATTTCATGGATCAAATTAACGCCAATACCCAGACTACCATTTTGTTGTGTTTGGGAGCCTTGGCGCTGGCTACCGTTCTGGGAATCTTAACCGCACGTTGGATTACCAGCCCGATTCTCCGTTTGAGCGAAGCTTCTAGGGCGATCGCCAGTGGCGACTTAGAGAAAAATGTGCAGGTAAAAGGCGTAGAAGAACTAGAAGTTCTGGGTCAGTCTTTCAACCTTATGGCACAACAGTTGCGCGAATCCTTTGAAGCCCTAGCCAAGACCAATTCCGAGCTAGAAATCCGAGTAGAAGAACGCACCGCCGAACTCACGGAAGCCAAACAAATCGCTGATAGTGCCAACCAAGCTAAAAGTGAATTTTTAGCGAATATGAGTCACGAATTGAGAACACCACTCAATGGAATTTTAGGATACGCTCAAATCCTAGAACGATCGAAAACGATGGCTCCCAAGGAACTCCAAGGCATCACTATCATTCACCAGTGTGGCTCCCATTTGCTAACCCTGATCAATGACATTTTAGATCTCGCTAAAATTGAAGCCCAGAAATTGGAACTGTACGCGAAAGATTTCCATTTTGCTTCCTTTTTGCAGGGAGTCGCGGAAATCTGCCGCATCCGAGCCGAACAAAAAGGAATTGCTTTTGTTTATCAACCCAGTTCGGAAATTCCTGCTGGCATCTACGCTGACGAGAAACGCTTGCGACAGGTACTAATTAACTTACTGAGCAATGCAATAAAGTTTACCGACTCAGGACGAGTGACTTTTAAGATAGAACATCTGGAAAAGGGGACAGGTGAAAACGTACAAAGCAATGACCAAAAGCCAGCCTCACCAATTCACAAAATTCGGTTTCAAATTGAAGATACTGGCGTTGGTATGACACCGGAACAATTAAAAAAAATATTTTTGCCTTTTGAACAGGTAGGAGACAGTAAGCGTCAGGCGGAAGGAACCGGACTCGGTTTAACAATTAGCCAGAAAATTGTGGAAATGATGGGTAGTACCATTCAAGTCAAAAGTCAGTCAGGATCAGGCAGTGTTTTTTGGCTAGATTTGGATTTACGGGAAGCGACAGACTGGGCAAATATAACCACGATTGCCAAGCAACGAAAGCTGGTTGGCTACCAAGGTAGAAAACAGAAAGTTTTGGTTGTGGATGACAAATGGGAAAATCGCTCGGTGATTTTAAATCTGCTGGAGCCCCTCGGCTTTGAAGTAACCGAAGCTAAAAACGGTCAAGAAGGTTTAGAAAAAGTAGAAGAGTTTCAGTTCGATTTGATTATCACTGACTTAGTGATGCCAGTGTTAGATGGGTTTGAGATGATGCGCCGTATCCGAAATTTGTCAGACTATATAGACGTGGCAATCATTGCTTCATCTGCCAGTGTATTTGCTACCGACCAACATAAAAGTTTGGAGGGGGGAGCAAACGATTTTCTCGGTAAACCTGTGCAGGCAGAAGAGCTATTTGAGATGTTGCAAAAATATTTAAAACTTGAATGGATATATGAGGAAAAAAAGAATGAAAAAATCAGCGCTATTCCTTTTTCATCATATCTTCAATCACTTTCTGAATCCAATTCTGTAGTTGCTCCCCCGCCCGGAGAAATTGAACTCCTACTTGAACTAGCGATGAGAGGCAACGTGAAAGGAATTGTTAAGCGCAGTGAACACATAGAGAAATTGGATCAGAAATTTGTGTCCTTTGCTGTTGAGCTGCGCCAGTTAGCGCAAGGCTATCAGGTCAAAAAAATCAAAGAGTTTATCACATCCCACAGAATACAAAAAGAATGAAGGCAACCAATATGGAAACAAGTAGCATCTTAATCGTCGATGATAATCCTAGCAATCTGGATGTGCTTTCTGAAGCTTTAGCGGGTTCGGGATGGGAGATATTGGTAGCAACTGACGGTGAAACTGCCATCGAACAGGCTGAATATACTCAACCTGATTTGATTCTTTTAGATGTGATGATGCCAGGAATTGACGGGTTTGAAACCTGCCATCGCCTCAAGGCAAGTCCCTTGACGAACGAAATTTCGGTAATTTTTATGACTGCTCTTTCTGACATAGGAGATAAAGTCAAAGGCTTTAATCTAGGGGCTGTGGATTACATTACTAAGCCTTTTGAACAAAAGGAGGTGTTAGCTCGCGTCAACCTCCATTTAACACTACGTTCTTTGACTAAAACTCTCGCAGACCAAAATCTACTTCTCAAACAGGAAATAGAAGACAGGCTCGCAGCAGAAGCAGCGTTACATCAGCTCGCGCAGGAGTTAGAAAAACGGGTGGAAGAACGAACGGCTGAACTTTCTCAAGCTTTGGATAATCTTAAAAAAGCTCAAGTGCAAATCGTTCAAAGTGAAAAGATGGCTTGCCTTGGTCAACTTGTAGCTGGGGTGGCTCATGAAATTAACAATCCCGTTAGTTTTATCTCCAATAATATCCCTATTGCCAAGGAATATATTGCCGATTTGATCGGGATGACTCGGCTTTGCCAGCACAACGTTACTTCGACATCAGAATTTGAGGATAAGTCCCAGGAGATTGAGTTAGATTTTATTGTGGAAGATTTGCCAAAAATCATTGATTCAATGGCGATAGGAACAGAGCGACTTTACAATCTTTCTATGTCACTGCGTAATTTCTCTCGGTTGGATACATCGGCACTAACGCCAGTGAATATTCACGATGGGCTTGATAGTACCTTATTAATTTTAGGGCATCGACTGAAATCTAAAGGAAGTTTCCCAGGAATTGCAGTGATTAAAGAGTATGGGGATTTGCCGCTAGTCGAGTGTTATCCGGGGCAACTTAATCAGGTATTTATGAATATATTGGCGAATGGAATTGATTCTTTAGAAGAGTCTACGATTAGTTGTCCGCTGTGCGGGGAAAAGAAACAGAGCAATGACACTCCACAGATTCGGATCTGCACTGAAATGCTTCAGGATGACAGAGTGGTGATTCGGATTGCTGATAATGGGGTTGGCATAACTCAGGAAGTAATGCAGCATTTATTCACGCCGATGTTTACTACTAAATCAGTAGGTAAAGGGACAGGTTTAGGTTTGTCTATTAGCCGTGAGATTGTAGAAGCAAAACATCGTGGTAAGCTGACTTGCATTTCCTCGCCCGAATGGGGGGTAGAGTTTGTAATTGAGCTTCCAATTCAGCATTAGTAATGGGGATTTTTTATGGTGAATCTTAGTTTGGCTGTTTTGTCAATATACCGTTAATTTGGCGATCGCCCATGTCTAATCTATTAATCACTATCACTGTCAAACTCTTCACCCCCTATCAAGAAGCAGAGGGCTTGTCCGAAGTGAAATTAGAATTTCCTAAAGAAACTCCCGTATCGCAAGTCCTAGAAAGTCTGAGTGTCACTCCCCCCCTGTTCTAGGATCGATCGCACCCGATCACGGTATCCACCAGGAATTTGCCCTCGCCCCACTCCAAAACGGCGATCAAGTCCTCCTCATTCCCCCTGTCAGCTATCCCCCTCTGCCCTCGGACAGTCGGCCGAGGGCGATCGGTTTGTCACCGGGCGGGCGATCGAGCTAAACTGAGAACTGAGGCCTGCCTTCGATCAGAAGAAGTCCTCAAACTTCTTGGAAGAAATTGTTTTACCTAGGAGTGGGTCAAGCCCACTTTTTTTGTTGCATTAGTCGCAGGAAAAGAGCTCAGGGCGTCTGACTTGCAACTTGAGGACTGATTTAGTAGGGGTACCCCCCCGCTTGAGATCCCTGCTGGGATGTTGGGTAAGTCCCAAAGTTGAAGACGAAAGTCGCAGCCACCTAATCAAACCACCTCAAAACCAAGCAATCTCAACAACAAATTTTTCCTTGCCCGTGTCCGAGTTTAGGAGTTTTAACTTAAGTATTCGATATGACTCATCCCCTAATCCCACAAATCATTGACTTAGCTACCCCCGTTGCGGAAACACTGGGATTGGAAGTAGTGGGAGCAGTGTTTCACACCAACCAAAATCCTCCCGTCTTGCGGGTAGACATCCGCAACCTCCAACAAGACACTGGTTTAGCCGACTGCGAGCGCATGAGCACAGCCCTCGATGCTGAGTTAGAGGCAGCCGACATCATACCCGATGCCTACGTGCTAGAGATTTCCAGTCCCGGAATATCCCGATTGCTCAGCAGCGATCGAGAATTTATTACCTTTAAAGGTTTCCCCGTGACAGCGAAAACCACCGAACCCGACTCGCGAATCAAAGAGTGGAAAGGACTACTCCTGGGCCGGGATGAAACAGCGGTTTATCTCAATCAAAAAGGGCGACAGGTTAAAATTCCCCGCCCTCAGATTGTCAAAGTTGAACTAGACGAAGGAAAGGAGATGTAAAGGGAAATTTTGAGTGTTGAGTGTTGAGTTTTGAGTTTTGAGTTGTGAGTTGTGAGATTGCCTCGCAGCAAGCTGAAAACGCTTGGCTGCGAGTTAATTTTTAACCATCACATCTTTAGCAGCGGGTTGAAGAGGAACAACAAATAAATTGTTACAGCACCTAGCTTCCCTAATACTATCCAGTAACTCATCACTCCTCTGTCATCACTTTTCCTTGAAACTTTTCAAGTACAAATTACCGATTACCAGTTACTTATTACCACAGCAAAAAAGGAGAGTTTTATATGTCAATGGTTCCCCTGCCCGGACTAAAAGAAATGGTCGAAGGTATTAGCAAAGAACGCAATTTACCCAAACACGCCGTCCAAGCAGCCTTGCGAGAAGCCCTGCTCAAAGGATACGAACGCTACCGCCGTACCCAAAAACTCGATCACTTCAGCGAAGAATACTTCGACAACTTTGATGTAGAACTCGACGCAGAACAAGAAGGTTTCCGCGTTTTAGCCAACAAAACTATTGTCGAAGAAGTCATCAATCCCGATCACGAAATTTCACTTACGGAAGTGCAAGAAGTAGCCACTGAAGCTCAGCCTGGGAGCATCGTGCTCGTAGACGTAACACCAAATCAAAAAGAATTTGGTCGCATGGCAGCGATCCAGACCAAACAAGTTCTCGCTCAAAAACTGCGCGACCAACAGCGCAAAATGATTCAAGAAGAGTTTAAAGATTTAGAAGAAACCGTTCTTCAAGCGAGAGTGCTCAGGTTTGAGAGGCAGTCGGTAATTTTAGCAGTTACCAGCAGCTTCGGTCAGCCAGAAGTAGATGCCGAACTCCCTAAGCGCGAACAGTTGCCCAACGACAATTACCGGGCCAACGCTACATTCAAGGTTTATCTCAAAAAAGTAGGCGAAGGCTCTACTAGAGGGCCGCAGTTACTTGTTTCTAGAGCGGACGCAGGTTTGGTGGTTTACCTGTTTGCTAACGAAGTACCAGAAATAGAAGACGGGGTGGTGAGGATTGTCGCCGTAGCCAGGGAGGCAAATCCGCCCTCCCGGCACGTCGGCCCCCGGACTAAAATAGCAGTTGATACTCTCGATCGCGACGTAGACCCTGTAGGAGCCTGCATCGGAGCGCGGGGATCGCGGATTCAGGTAGTAGTCAACGAATTGCGTGGCGAAAAAATCGACGTGATCCGCTGGTCTCCAGACCCAGCAACTTATATTGCTAACGCTCTGAGTCCTGCTAGAGTAGATGAAGTGCGTTTGGTTGCTCCAGAAGGCAGGAGAGCTCACATTTTGGTCGCTGAAGACCAACTGAGTCTTGCCATTGGCAAAGAAGGTCAGAACGTGCGCCTCGCAGCCCGCCTGACAGGTTGGAAAATCGATATCAAAGATATTGCTAAGTACGATCGCGCCGCCGAAGACAGCAAATTGGCAGCAGAAGCAACTAGGCTCGAAGAACTAGCAGACGACTACGACGAGGAAGCAGGCGACTACGACGACGAGGAAACCGCAGAATTTGGGGAAGAGGAGGCAGCAGCCACGGAGGAAACCGAAGCCGCTGTCTAAAAACAGTGACATTTACCGAAGAAGAATTCAGAATTCAACAGCCAGAATTCCAGAATGGGTTCTGTGCGACAGGATGGAGAATCGAGGTTAAAAGCCTCCGATTTTAATCGTGGAACACAAAAAATTCTTTCCGTGACCCTTATCCCTGACTTAGGGCATAGCGTACTTTGAATTCTGAATTCTGTCTTCTGAGTCCTTGTCATAAGATTTTCTCTCTTCGGGAGACAAGCAGGACTTGTCCCCTACTCCCCTCTCTCCCCCTCTCAGAAGAAATGAAACCGAACTACCGGTGCTGTGCAAGTTGTCGAAAAATAGCTCATAAGGAAGCTTTTTGGCGAGTAGTCAGGCTCTATCCTTCTCATCAGGTACAATTAGATCGTGGCATGGGCCGTTCTGCTTACCTTTGTCGGGAAACAGAATGCCTCAAAGCAGCTCAGAAAAAAAATCGACTTGGGCGATCGCTCAAAGCGCCTGTGTCTGACGAACTGTACCAAACACTTTGGCAGCGTTTAGCCACATCTGACTGTACATCTTACTCTGGCTCACCCGGATGAAAAACCGACAATAGTTCGGCATCGACTGTATAAACCCTCTTGGCAGCCCTACCAGTAATTACCGGTAGCGCCAGCTATAAAACCCCAATCCGATCTGCCCACCAGTCTGGAAAGATTTGTGTCAGATTAGATAAGGGTAGGGTACTAGCAGAGGTATCCTCAAGGTGGAAAGGCAAACTTTGAAGCTTGAGAGAGTGGTTTTTGCCAAAACTCAGACTTCGGAGTTCCATGTTGCCAAACAGACTTGAGAATTCTTCAACCGCAGACTTCAGCGAGTTGCATCTTTCTAGATAAAATTGCTGAGAGAGTACCGCAACCCCGATTCCTGACACTGAATCAATCACACCGAATGATGTCGTCATTAGCACAAAAAATCACAATGTAAAAACTGGTTGGCATAAAAGAGGGCAGAGTGGATGAACAACGGCAAAGTAAGAATTTACGAATTATCACGGGAACTAAATTTGGATAATAAAGACATCTTGGCAGTATGCGAGCGGCTCAATATTTCAGTCAAGAGCCACAGCAGCACAATTACAGAATCCGAAGCAGAGCGCATTCGCAAAACGGCGGAAAAATACGTAGCCAGTAGCCACTCTTCCCCCGGCAAGCCAGCTCCACCCGAAAGAGCAGCAGCGCCATCTAGAGAATCTGGCCCTCACCCTAACGACCAACAAAAAAAGCAGCAAATTTTAGAAATACGCAGTCCAAAAGTACGCCCGGCTGGTGCTTCCTCCCAGCCTGCAGGCAACGAGGAGAACAAAAACCAGCCTGCGGCAACCGTGGCAACTCCTCCCAAGTCGCCTGCAGCTCAACAACTCCAGCCTCCAGCTAAACCGAATATCAATCGACCTGTACTGTCGAAGCCAAATGCCGCTGTGGCGGCGGCGCCGTCAGAAGTGTCGGAAAATGTAGGTGCGATCGCCCCGGAAACCACCGCCCAGGCTCAGGCACCTGCGGCACCTCAACCGCCGTCGGAAAAGGCTCCAGAACGCACCCAGCAATCGCCGATCGCCCCTCCTGCACCCTCGGCCAAGCTCACGTCGCCGCCAGTCAGAGCGACGTCCGAGTCGGCTAGCCGTAGCCCACAAAATCTGGGAAACAAGCCGGTACTCAAACTTGCAAAAACCGAGCAAGAGCAATCAGGACAGTCAGAAACTCTGGAAGCGCCGGCTAAACCGAGCCGCCCCAGCAGACCTGCACCGGGCTCGGCTACCGAATCTCGCGACGCGCAAAGACCGCGCCGGGAGGGCGCTGGTGGCCCAGTCAAAACTCCACTTGCCGATCGACCCCAGCCCGGTGGCCCGCGCCGGAGCCTTGCCCCCGCAACGTCAGCTACCGGGCTACGCAGCCGTGGTGGTGACAGCGGAGCCGCAGGGGATGACACTGATGACAATGAAGAAGATAATACGCCGGACTCGGGGATTCTTCTCCTCGAAAGGCCCTCCCTCCCTCGTCCTGCCAAAAAGACTTCGGTCATTTGGGAAGAAGACGACGAAGAAAACTCAGATGCTGCCAAAGCTGCCAAGGCTGCCAAACTAAAACAACGTAGTCGCCTCAAACCCATAGATGACGATGACGATGACTTAGAAAACGGCTTGGATATGCCAGCACCAGTCACGGTCAGCCTGTCCCTAGCCCGCCCAGCTAAAGCGAAGTCACAAGCAGCACCCAAGTCAACACCAACTCCGGGCGCACCCGGAAGCAGTGGAAAAAATAAAAGACCGGGCCCTTCTCACGATAAAAGTTCTTCTTCTGGTTCGAGTGGGGGACGCGGCAACCGGGGCAAAACAGCCGAAGCTAAGGTAGAACGTCCAGAAAAGCTGTATCTAAGCAGGCCGATGACCGTTCAGGAACTAGCAATTACTTTGGCAGTTCCCGAGACCGAAATTATTAAGCGGCTGTTCTCTAAAGGTATTGCGGTCAACATTACCGAAACCTTGGACATTTCAGCGGTGAGAATGGTAGCCGAAGAAATGGGCGTAGAGGTAGAAACCCCAGAAAAAGTAGCCCCAGCTATCAAAGTGATCGAGATGCTGGACGCAGCGGATTTGGAATACCTCGAACGCCGTCCCCCAGTGGTAACGATTATGGGACACGTGGATCACGGCAAAACTACCTTGCTCGACTCGATCCGCAAAACCAAGGTGGCTCAGGGAGAAGCTGGGGGCATTACCCAGCACATCGGTGCTTACCACGTGGATGTGGTACACGAAGGCAAGAGCCAGCAGGTGGTATTTTTGGATACGCCCGGTCACGAAGCCTTTACAGCGATGCGGGCTCGGGGAACACGGGTTACGGACATCGCCATCTTGGTGGTGGCGGCCGACGACGGCGTGCGCCCCCAGACAATTGAAGCGATCAGCCACGCGAAAGCGGCGAAAGTGCCAATTGTCGTGGCTATCAATAAAGTTGACAAGGAGGGCGCTCAGCCGGAACGCGTGAAGCAAGAGCTTACTGAGTACGGCTTGGTCGCAGATGACTGGGGCGGCGATATCACGATGGTTCCAGTCAGCGCGATCCGAGGTGAAAACCTGGATACGCTGTTGGAAATGATTCTGACAGTCGCGGAAATGGAAGACCTCAACGCAAACCCGCACCGACCGGCTAAGGGTACTGTGATTGAAGCTCACCTCGACAAGGCAAGGGGGCCTGTGGCAACTCTGCTGGTGCAGAACGGCACTCTGCGAGTGGGCGATATTGTGGTCGCAGGCTCGGCTTTGGGCAAGGTGCGCGCCATGATCGATGACCGGGGCGATCGCGTAGAGCACGCAACTCCATCCTTCGCGGTGGAAGTGCTAGGGCTGCGGGAAGTTCCTCGCGCCGGAGACGAGTTTGATGTCTTCGCAAACGAAAAAGAAGCGGCAGCGATCGCCTCTGGAAGAGCTACCTCCCAACGAGATTCCCGCCTGCTGCAAGGCGGTCGGATCAGCCTCAGTGGCTTCTCTCAACAAGCTAAGGAAGGCGTTCTCAAAGAACTCAACTTGATCTTGAAGGCAGATGTCCAAGGCTCTCTAGAAGCAATTGTCGGCGCTCTGACTCAACTTCCTCAAAAAGAAGTTCAACTCCGACTGCTGCTATCTGCTCCTGGGGAAATTACCGAAACGGATATTGACCTCGCTGCAGCCAGTAATGCTGTAATTATCGGGTTCAATACTACTCTCGCCACCGACGCTCGCCTCGCCGCTGACCAAGCGGGGGTAGATGTGCGGGAATACGGCATCATCTACAACCTCTTGGATGATATTCAAGGGGCGATGGAAGGCCTGCTGGAACCCGAATTGGTGGAAGAACCTTTGGGTCAAGTCGAAGTGCGCGCTGTCTTTGCGATCGGTCGCGGGGCTGTGGCTGGATGTATGGTACTCTCTGGCAAAGTCATCCGTAACTGTAAGGTGCGGGTGCGCCGGGGCAACAATGTCGTTTACGAAGGTGTCCTTGACTCCCTCAAACGGATGAAGGAAGATGCCAAGGAAGTCAATGCTGGCTTTGAATGCGGCATTTCCTTGAGCGGGTTTAGCGACTGGGCGGATGGCGATATTATTGAAGCCTACCGGATGGTTACTAAGCGCCGGACTCTCTCTCAATAGTTTTGAGTTGTGAGTATTGAGTTGGAAGAGAAGTATTGAGTGAAGGCCACTAAATTGCCGATCGCTCGCAACTCTTCTCTTCACTCAATACTCCCAAACTCATCTGACAGTTGACAGTTGACAGTTGACAGTTGACAGTTGACAGTTGACAGTTGACCGAAAGAAGAAGGAATTAAGAACTTCCTAATCGTCTTTACCCTTGCTTAAAATTTAAAATTCGCTCGCTCAAATAAGACTTACCGAAATAAACCAGATTTCTGCTTTTAAGTCCTTGGTTTGATAGCTAAATATTTACTCCTAGCATCGGATTTCAGAGTCAAGAGTGCATCCCAAAATCTCAAAATCCAAGATTCAAAACTCCTAATTCATAACTCATAATTATTTAAAGTGCGTTCTTTTTGGTCAGATCCTTTTTTGTGGATTCACCTTTCTGGGGCGGCTACACTGCCGATTTTCCTGGGACTGTGCTTGCTGGGACTCGCAGTGGGTTCTCCCCTGCTCCCTGTCTGGTTAGAAATATTTTTAGTGGCTGTAGCCGGTATTGTTCCTGTGCTGTGGATGCAGTGGTTCCGCCCTTTTTACATTTTTAGTATTTTAGTTGTGGCGGTCAAACCGCAGAATTTAACTTCTTTGCAGCAGCGGATTCTGACTCGGTTTAAAACTAAGTTAAATCAAGGACTCGCTCTTTTTGTCGCTGTTTTGCTGGCAATAATTTTGTGGCAACTCTACCGATTGGCTCCCCTCGCGGCTTCGGTGGCTCCCTTTCCTCCTTCCTGGCGGTGGGCTGGATTGTTGTTGGCAGTTGCTGCTTTTTTAGCTAGCAATTTGTTTTTGCAGGTGTCTGCTAGTGTGATGGCGGTTTTGCTGACGCCGGAATCAGAATTTGCAGCGACAAAACCTCATGTTTTAGAAAAAATTCGGCAGGATTTTACGATCGCGCCTTGGCAAGTCGATCGACTTTTGCCGACTTTGGCAGCCGAGACAATTGCCGCTGTGGCTGCACCCGCAGAGTCAATTGGGCCAGCAGCATCGGGCATAGGGAATTCGTCAGTCGGCAGTATTGTTAACCGAAAACCTGCTGACACCAACGGCGTTACATCTCTATCGGAACAGTCGAGCGAAAAAAAGTGAAATAGAAAATTAAGAGGGGGACAGTTGTAGTTTAAGCTACTTTAATTTTTACAAATGTATGCTGTGAAAAAAAATAGGTAAGGCCCATCTTTGGATAGAGATTATTAATAGTCTTAATATTTAATTTTTAACCGCAGGTTGTGGATATTTTATGTTGGCTCTTTGGAGAGAAGAATCTATAATAGAGAGTGTCAAGGTCAGCTTTCAATCCTTACAGGGGATTAAAACAGAGGTATAAAAATATGGCGAATTATCTACCGATCGCAGAAGAACCTCAAGCCGCAGAGCCGATCGAGCTGTGCCAAGATTCTGAAATCTGGGGCAATCTCAAATCCGCGATCGGCGCAAGTTCAGGATTTCAACGCTGGCAGCTAGAACTCAATTTTGAGCGTCAGCAGCAAAATGCCACCATCGATCAGCAGGTTCGTTCCTATCTGCGGGAAACTTTAGAAACTTTGGCTTACTGAGTGCCGTAAAACCAAATATTGTCACGGTTTGTGAATTTTATAGCCCAATTCTGCTGGCATCCCCTCCAATATGCTATGTGAGTACCGACAGTGAGTGTCGAGAGTGAGTGTCGATCGCAACTTCGGAGATCAAATTGCAGGGGACAGTATTTCTCCTTACTGAGTCGGGATTAATTGCCGCATTCTACTTGCAGCAGACTCTCAGAGAAATCAAGAGAAAATTAGCCTGAAACCCACCATACAAAGCGACTCCGGTCGCTATCTATTGAGGTGACTGTTGCCGGAACAGTTTATAACCCACATTCCGCAGTTCTGGCTTTAATGACTAAGGATTATCATACATTCAGTGTAGGAAAAATATCTGTGCCTACCT
>NZ_JAUBVF010000084.1:0-21380 GCF_036705685.1 Microcoleus sp. AT3-A2 | reverse complement strand
GGGTTTTGACATCACTGTTAGTGGTTGGCAGTATGGCTAATTGAGAATGGTGCAAGATCTCAGTTTTAACCGACTTTCGCTATGAGACGGAGATTTCAATCCCCGGCGGCCTTGCGGGTAAGCGCGCTGGAAAAATCACAACAAAAACAAATAATTCATCCGAAAATAACTAAAAAAACAGGAATTTATGCAGTACAAAATGAACCGAATTTCCAAATTATTTATCCTATTTTTCTTGACATTTTCCTTGTTACTAACAACCTCAACCCGCCCAGTTTACTCGCACTGGTCAGACTTATCCGTAGCAGAAATAGTAGTCAACGATTTGCAAACCGAAATAACATTAACTTTCCCAACTGGCTTAACAAACTTCGCCGACGACAATCGAGACAGCCAGCTACAATCTGCTGAAGTTCGCAGCCACCAAACACAGCTAGAAAAGTTTTTTAGCCAACAAATTCGCCTCACCAACAGTACCAACATTCAAGGCTCAGTAGCAGTAAAACCGCTAGAAATAGCAGCTAAAAGCGCCAGCGTTATCCAGCAGCCCAATACCCACAGCACCTTAATTTTAGACTACACCTGGCCCGCATCTTCTCAAGATAAAACCCCCGGTTTACCTGAATCAATTTCCATCTCCAAACCAGAGAAATTGCGGATTAATTACAATCTGTTTTTGCCCGGAGTTCCGACAGCTAGCTGTCAAGCTACGATTGTGCAAGCCGGTGCTGTAAAAAGCTTTGTGTTTACGCCGCAAAACCGGGACTTTTTGTTAGCAGCAGGAAACGAATCAATCTGGGATTCAGGTTGGAGTTTACTGCTAGCAGTAGCGGGAGCATTTGCTTGGGGATGTGTGCACGCGATGTCGCCCGGACACGGAAAAACCATAGTCGGCGCTTATTTAGTGGGATCGCGGGCCACTCCCCTACACGCTTTATTTCTAGCAGCGACCACTACAATTACTCACACTGCTGGCGTGTTTGCTGTGGGCGGAATTACTTTGTTTGCTTCTAACTTAATCGATCCAGAAAAATTAGATCCTTGGCTGAGTTTAATCTCTGGTTTATTAGTAGCCTTCATCGGGTTTAACTTACTTTTCTCAAAAATCAAGACTAGGTTGGTAGTAAAAAAGGAAGTTCTCACAAAAATCCAGACTAAAATTTTTAATAAAAACTGGTTTCTAAGGACTAAAGTCTTTACTGCGGAATATGAAGAACCAGTGAATCTTTTGAGTAGAGGAAGTTGGGAGCGAGAATTTAAGCCTGTAAAACCCGATATATCTCACCACTACCACGATCACGGAGACGGCCGGATTCACTCGCATTTGCCTCCCGGTGCTGACGGTTCTGCTATTACTTGGAAAAGCTTATTAGCGTTGGGGATTTCCGGCGGTTTGTTGCCTTGTCCTTCCGCTTTGGTGATGCTGTTGAGCGCGTCGGCTTTGGGCAATGTTGGTTTGGGAATGACGCTAGTGGTAGCGTTTAGTTTGGGATTGGCTTTAGTGCTGAGTGCGATCGGATTAATCTTAGTTTATGCCAAACGGAATTTTGATAAACTGCCCAAACAGATAACAGCAGTCAAATTTCTGCCTGCGATTAGTGCGATGTTTGTAATGTTTTTGGGGTTGGGAATTACCGGACAGGCGATGTTGAAAATATTGGGGGCGAGTCAATGGGTAGTTGGCAATGGATAAGCATAAAATTAGGACTCTCCCTCCTAACTACAAACTTCCGAATAAGTCTGATTTTAGACACCCGATTTCTGGAAGAAGCCGGGTATCGGGGTATTCTGTTTTTTAGCCGTTGCTCACTTATCAGGCCGCACTATGTTTATTAATAATTTCGGCTAAATCCGGTACTCCCTTTTCCACGTAATTCTTAGCTGAGGGGCGGAGTTTGGCATAGGCGCCTTTAACCATCGCTCTTGTGCTTTTCTCGACCCTTTTGTCACTTATCTGGAGCAATTCGTCTGCTACTTGACCTTTTCTTTGGGCTAGATATTCTACTGGGTTGCCATTGTTTACCCCTTCAGCCCACATCGGATCGAGTGCGATCGAGATTTCGGGCAGAAGTTGATCGACGACTTGGGCGCAATAGTCAGCCCGTATCCCCTTGACAGTAGAGTAGGCAGCTTTAAGAGCCATACCACCCAATCCTGGCGCTGTCGCCACTTGTTGGTCTATCAACTTCACACAGTCATTCACAAAAGTTTCTCTATTGTTTTCATTCAATAGAATATCGCTAAGTCCCATTTTTACTCTCCTTGATTTAATAGTCAATGTGCTTATTAGCTTTGAGCTCAATCTGACATCATATATCTATTTTGAACTTTTACTCAAAGTTCCCCAAGTTTTTTAATGTTTGAATGTCTCTATAAGAAAGCCTAATGTTGAGATTTGTTGAGTATTTTATGGGAATTAATGTTCTATCTACTACTAATTATTAGCCTACGGTTTGTAGTCAGGGGTTTAGTCCTTATTAGGTGATATTAATGAGGACTAAAGCCCTGACTACAAACTGATGATTTGTCAACACTCACATAGAAAAGAGAAGAACTCGAAAAAAATATTATAGAGGCTCTGCCTAAGTTCGATCGCACTTGCACGTATGATTAGGCACGTATGATTAGGATTGGACATTCGGCTTGATGCCTGCAGGTACTGAAACGAGGGGAAGTTTCACGGTTTGAGCCGGGCGATCGCTCGATCGCAATACCAAATTTTTCGGTAACGGCGCGGAAGTGCTGAGTCCGGGAAATATGTGGAGCGATAAGGTTAAACCGGCAGCTAATAATAGTTTTTCTAACATGGCACTGTCTCCAATACATACGCCCTAGGGCATAATTCCTCTTACACCTACAACATATAAACATCCTCAGTCGCTTGGTGCGATCGCACGGGCATAGTTAAGTGACATCTATCACCACTGAGAAGGGGGTGATGGGGATAGGGGGTGTGGGCATAGGGGGTGATGGGCATTAGGGAGGTGGGGGAGAGTGGGAAATCTTGACTCGCACTTCTGGCGTCAACATCCGTTGAACGTGTTAAATTCCTTACACTGCTTCCTTGCCAAACTTCCCTACAAATCAAGAATTGTCCTAGAGAAAGAAGCCGTTGAGTCTCTCTCAAAGGTAGAATTAGCGCGTAGAAGTTATTTGACACAGCGGAGGTACCGACAATATGCTTGCATACTTTCTGGCGTTAGCGGTCGGTCTAGGCAGCTTCAGTATTTACATGGCGGCCTTCTTTTTTCCAGAAGTGCACCGCAAAAGTGATTTTACCTGGAGCGGGGTAGGGCTTTTTTATGCGTTAATTTTATGGGCTTGTGCGGGACGAATTACTGGTGCTCTCCTGCTTGGTCAAATGGCGGGCGTAGCGATGTTGGGCTGGTTTGCCTGGGAAACTCTGACTTTGCGCCGGCAGGTGACGCCCGTTGCTGAGCAAACGCCGATTCCTCAGTCGGCGAATTTGGCTGCAGCAGGCGTGCCGTTTACTGGCTTGTTTGCCAAGAAAAAAGAACCCGCAGCGACGAAAAAACCTAAGTTTGTTCGATCGCCCAAACCGAAAACTGATGTGGTTCCAGCACCCACTCTGGATAAGGGCGAGGTAAAGCTAGAGGAACAGCCGGCGATTGCCCCCATAGCTGAAAGTATTGCCGAAAGTGCGATCGACGAGCCGACGACCGAAAGTGCGATCGCCCCAGACTTGAAAATTCCCGACTCAAAACCACCTGCAATTGCAGAAATACCAGTGTTTTCAGTCGAAACTCCTGCTGCTGAGACTTCACAACCCCCAGCAGAATCAGCAGCCAGCAGCTTCACTCCTCTACCTCTACCTCTAGAAATTTCAGAAATAGCCGTTGCACCAAGTGTGGAGCCAGCAGAGGCTCCGCCAGAGCCTCAACAGCAGCCAGAAGCAGATGATTTTGACGAGGAAACAGAATGGAGGACAGCCGTTAAAGAGTCGCAGGCGGCAGCGGCGGCGGCGGTGGCCCCAACTCCTCCTACTCCTCCTAAACCAGCTAAAAAATCTGGCGGTTTCGGAAGTCTGTTTGACAATATCAAAAATAGTCTCGGCGGTATGTTGGGAAGAGGTGCGGGTAAAAACAAGTCTGATGCAACTCCGCAGACGCCAAAACCTTCTGTGACTCCAGAATCGATCGCACCTGAATCTAAAATAACGGCAACTCCTGCACCGGGTATCGACCAGATTCTCGAATCCGAATTAGCCGAGGCGGCTGCGGAAGTGGCAGCCGAAACCACCAACACTGTTGTGGAAACCAGCCAAGGAGTGCCTTTTCCCACCGATGTTGAAGCAATGGCCGAGTTGATGGCTACAGAAACCGCGAGTTCTGACACAATAGGGGAAACTTCGATCGAAGATCGATCGTCCGCCCAAATCCAGACACCTCTGGCTGCAGTTGGTGAACCGGAATCAGCAGCAGACTTACCAGAAGCAGAAGCCCCTGGTGTATCTCTGGAAACTCAGACACCGCTGGCTGCAGTTGGTGAACCGGAAGCAGCAGCCCCTACTTTATCTCTCGAAGCCCAGACACCGCTGGCTGCAGTTGGTGAACCGGAAGCAGCAGGCGTACCAGAAGCAACAGCCCCTGCTGCATCGATAGAAATGACTGTGGTGGAAATGGCAGCGCCTGTAGAGATAGAAATACCGGGAGAACCTGGGTTGAGCGTGCAGGTGGAAACGGTTTCAGTATCAGTGATCTCGATCGAATCAACAGGTGAAGAACTCTCTTCTGAGGCAGAACAAACTGAATTGAGTCCCCCGAATCACCCCGATCCGAATCTAGTCGAAACTGCTAAACCGGCCACTGAATCCAAGTCTGAGAAACTATCCGACGAAGATAAGCCGTCATCTTAAGGCAGAAAACAAAAGGTAGAAACCAGAATTTTTTTAGATTCTGCCTTCTGCCTTCTGCCTTCTTACTTTTTACTTTTTACTTTTTACTTTTTACTTCTTCCTGACATCCGTTACATCCGTTACATCCGTTATATCCGTTACATCCGTTACATCCGTTACAGAATCCGTTGCCGAACTTCCCTCTTCCTTCTCCCTTAATATTATGAAAGCAATTATGGTCGTGGGGACAACATCTCACGCAGGGAAATCTTTACTCGTTGCAGCGTTGTGTCGAATCTTTTCTCGGCGAGGCTGGCGGGTAACTCCGTTTAAAGGTCAGAATATGGCATTGAATTCCTATGTCACAGCGGCCGGCGGAGAGATTGGTTACGCTCAAGCAGTGCAAGCTTGGGCTGCGGGCGTCGCACCTTGGGTAGAAATGAATCCGATTTTGCTCAAGCCACAAGGAGACATGACTTCTCAATTAATTGTCAAGGGTCGGGCGATCGCAAATGTGCGAGCATCTCAATATTATGAACAGTATTTCGATATCGGCTGGCAAGCTATTCGGGAATCTTTAGAATTTCTCAGCCAAGAATTTGACATGATTGTGTGTGAGGGAGCCGGCAGCCCTGCTGAGATTAATCTCAAACACCGCGATTTAACAAATATGCGGGTAGCTAAATATTTAAAGGCTCGAACTTTGCTAGTAGTTGATATCGATCGCGGCGGTGCTTTTGCTCACATTATCGGTACTTTGGAATTGCTCGATCCAGACGAACGAGCTTTAATTAAAGGATTCATTATTAATAAGTTCCGAGGACAAAAATCGATCTTAGATCCGGGTCTGACTTGGCTAGAAGAAAGGACGGGAATCCCGGTAGTTGGGGTGATTCCTTGGATAGACGAAGTGTTTCCCTCAGAAGATTCTCTCGATTTGCTCGATCGGCGTTCTCCAAATTCTCAAACCGACATAAATATTTCGGTCATCCGCCTGCCCCGAATTTCCAATTTTACCGACTTTGACCCCCTGGAGTCGGAAACTACCGTCACAGTCAAATATGTCAGCCCAAAAGACCATTTAGGCCATCCAGACGCCGTGATTTTACCAGGCTCTAAAACTACAATTTCTGATTTGCAGGTGCTGCGCCAAACAGGTATGGCAAAAGCTATTCAAAATTATTTAGTAGCTGGCGGTACAGTCATGGGAGTTTGTGGCGGCTTTCAGATGCTGGGAGAAAGTATCACGGATAAAGAAGGCGTTGAGGGAGAGAGGGGAGAATTTCCAGGATTGGGGTTGCTGCCTTTGAAAACTGCGATGGCACCGAACAAAATTGCGCGCCAACGAATCGTAACATCTAATTATCCTCAACCGGGTTTGCCAGTTTCCGGTTACGAAATTCATCAAGGAAAAACGCAAATCCTAGAGTCAGATTTGACTCAACCGCTATTTGACGATGCTAGTTTAGGCATTGTCAATACTTCTCAATCAATTTGGGGTACATACCTGCACGGCATTTTTGACAACGGAGCTTGGCGGCGAGCTTGGTTAAATCACTTGCGGCAGCAGCGGGGACTCCGCGCATTGCCTACAGGTATTCCTAATTACCGAGAACACCGAGAAACTCTGTTAGACTCTCTAGCAGATACAGTGGAAAAGCATTTAGATATCAAGCATATTTTAGGTTAATTAGTTAACTGTTGACTGTTGACAGTTGACTGTTGACAGTTGACTATTAACTATTGTTTGTTAGAGTTGAGGTTCAAATTCAATGACAAAAGTTTGTTTTTTACCTGATAACGTGACAGTTGAAGCTGAACCAGGAGAGCTTTTGCTAGATGTAGCCAAACGTGCAGGGGTTTCTATTCCTACCGGCTGTCTCATGGGTTCTTGTCACGCTTGCGAAGTAGAAATTGATGGCGGAGATACGATTTGTGCTTGTATTTCCGGCATCCCTTCCGGGAAAAAGCAAGTGACAATTAATCTGTATGTTGACCCGACTTGGTAATTTGTCAGTTGTCAGTTGGCAGTTGGTTGTTGGCATTAGTCATTAGTCATTAGTCATTAGTCATTAGTCAACAGTCAACAGTCAACAGTCAACAGCTAATTTTTTTGCCATTCTTGCTGTTTCTTGCGAGCCGATTGCAGCCATTTTTGGGATTCGGGATAAACAGTTGTGCTAGGTTTCACGGATTCTAATTGATTGATAATTTGTTGCAACTGGCTGAGGGAGTAACCAGGATTTTGAGAATTCACATCTTTTTGCAAGTTTGCCAACAAGCTTTTAGCTGCTTGCAAAGCTGTTGCAGAATCTTTTTCTGCTTCCAGTCTAATCTGGGTAATTCCTAAATTTTGTTGATATTGAGCGAGTTTGGTTTGAGCGTCGAGATACCCAGGGTTATCGACAGAAATCAATTTCAGTCTGTTAATAGCTTCTTGCCACAATTGTGCTATTTGCTCCCACTGTGCGGCGGGATGGGGAGGTTTTTGGGAGGCGACGGCGGCGGAGAGAGCAAATTCTTTGGCAGCTTCAATTAAGTTGTCAGCCTGCACAGAACCGGTGGCGACGCCGCCCATTGCTTGAAAGTCTCTTTCTGCTGCTTTGAGTGTTTTCTTAGCCGTTTCTCCGGCGAGGGTTTCAGCGGGAATTTGATTGAGTTGGTCGATCGCACTTTGCCAATTTACCGTTGCTTTTTGTCTATCTGCAGCGGTTTTGGCTTGCTGATACTCCTGTTTCGCCGCGTTGAGAGTTTGTTCGACTTGATTTAACTGAGTAAAAGCATTTTTTTGCTGGAAAATCTGAGCCTCCATCCGCCCGACATTTTTGCGGGCGGCTTGAAATTCATCGACTGTAAACCGCCAACGGCAGCCGAAAAAAGAGCAGTAGGTTTGTGGATAATAACCTAAAAACCAAACCGGCAAGGCGTCGAGGTGTTTTTGAGCCTCTTTTGCTTTAATTTCGCCCAAGTCAAAATCAGCGACAGCCGTAGCTTTATTGATTAGTTGATCGGATTGTTCCACAAGGGCGATCGCCTGCCGGTAATTGTGATCCATACTCATAAAACTCGGCAGCAATAATATCGGCATTGTTTTCGCCACGGGCCAGCGAATCATGGGAAAAGGTAGGTTAATCAGCCAAATTATCCCCGCAGCACTTCCCAGCAAACTCCCAGCAAAGATGATTTTACCGAACAATCCGGGCGGGCGGTTGGCTTTTACGGCAGCTTTGAGAGCTTGTTCGCTGAAGTTGGGAAATTCGTCTTTAAAGGTATCGCGGATTTCTTCTCTTGACGCGAAAGTGCCGTTTTGCGATCGAAGTTTCTCCAACCGCTTGATTACCATCCGTCGGTAGACATCACCGGCTAGACTATCAGCCGCCGCGCACTTGTCAACTTCTGCCCGCAAAATTTCAAAAGCTCGATCGGTAAGACGCGCCATAAAACTCACCTATTCCCTTTTAATTATTTTATAAGTTTCCCGTCGAAATAATTGTTAAAATATATAAAGTTTATCTCAAATAATCCGAATTAACTTCATGGCTACTGCTTTAATCACTGGTGCTTCTGGCGGAATTGGTGCAGCCTTTCCCGCCGAATTAGCGAAACGCCAGCACAATCTAATCTTGGTAGCTCGTTCCGAAGACAAATTGCAACAGCTAGCTGCTCAACTGAAACAGGAATTCAATATTTTGGTCGAAATTATCGTTCAAGATTTGACGGCACCAGGAGCCACAAATGCTGTATTTGATACGGTTGTTAAAAAAGGTTGGACGGTTGATTTGTTGGTGAACAATGCGGGTTTTGGCGATTACGGTGCTTTTGCCGATCGCCCGCTTGCGAAACAACTAACAATGGTGCAACTAAATATTGTAGCATTAGTTGAACTCTCGCACTTATTTTTGCAGGGAATGCGGCAGCGAAAAGCAGGAAGTATCATCAATGTTGCCTCCATCGCAGCTTTTCAACCGATGCCGTACTTGTCAATGTATGCAGCTACTAAAGCTTTTGTTTTAAGTTTCAGCGAGGCACTTTGGGCGGAAAACAAAGATTTAGGAATTGGCGTTTTGTGCCTTTGTCCAGGGCCGACTGAATCGGACTTTTTCGCAGTAGCTGAATTCCCTCAATCAATGGCATCCAGCAGCGGGCAAAAACTCGTTCCTGCGGCGGAAGTAGTGCGAGATGCTTTGAAAGCTTTAGAGAAAAATGAGTCTAATGTTGTGACAGGGGGAATTCCCAATCAAATCATTGCAAATATGCCTCGATTGATGCCACGAGAACTTTTGGTAAAGTCGGTAGAAAAGGTGTTTCGGGCGAAAGAGGAATAATCGCGATCGTTGACAATATAAATAAACCCGCCCCCACCCAAGGACAAACATTCGATCGCCCAAAACCCAAATTTTACCAAAAGTCGATCGCACATTCGGGCTACCAAAATACCCGACGCTACCCCACAAGTCCGCCGGGGGTTGAAACCCCCGTCTCATAGCGAAAGTCCTCTAAAAGAGGACTGAAAAGCACATTAAATAAACAATCAAGTATTTGTCACCATAATCGATTATTTTTCACCATATTCTTCAGTCGGTTTCAACCGACTTTAGCTATGAGACAGGGGTTTCAACCCCTGGCGGACTCGCGGACAAACAGACTAGCCCGTGGACAAATAATCGCACTCACAAACAAATGAATTTCCCCCAATTTGAGCAAGCGCCCAGGACTACCAAAGAAACCAAAGAAACCGAGTTTTTCGCAGTTTTTAGGCGGTGTATCCATATTCTCGGAAAAGAATCGGTTTCTGGGCTATAAATTACAAATATCGAGTTAACTGGACTCGATAGCGTTCCTTCTTAGTAACAGCAACTTCCCCAATTTCCAATCTTCCCTTGCCCGTAACAGCAATTAAATCTCCAGACTTGACATTATAACTAGCTTGAGTAACGTCTTTCCAGTTAACTCGCACGTCGCCGCTGCCAATTAAATCTGCCATTTTGCTGCGAGACATTGCGAATCCAGCCGAGGCGACAGCATCCAATCTCATGGATGCTTCAACGGTTGTCATTTCTTTCTTTTTGGGTTCTCTAATTTTGAGTTCGCTCAACTCAATGCGCCGCGTTTGTACAGGAACCGATCGCACTTGCTGCAAACTCATCTCCAAATACTCTACCATCTCCGGCATGACAATAGCTTGCGCGCCGCGTTCTCCCAAAACAATCACATCGCCAGTTTTCTCGCGGACAATTCCCGTACCCAACATCGCCCCCAAAAAGTCGCGGTGAGAAGCTGTATCGAACAAGAAATTGCCAGCGATTTCTACCGCAGCAACGTTAACGCTAGCAGAGTCGATCGGGATATCCGATCGCGCGATCGCAATTCTTTGTCTTTCAGCTTGCGGGTAGCCGCCCCAAGCCACTAATTCCACATCTGTTAAGCGCTTAAATACTGTCAGAGTGTCCGCCAATTCTGGAGGCGACAGAAAATCAGTCAGAGTAACTTCCCAAGTTTTAATTGCTTGTTCCGCTTGGTCGATCGCCCGCGCCACACATTCGCGGTTTTCAATGCCTTTTAACAGTTCTTCTCTTTGTAACATCAGTTAATGCTAGATTCTAATTTGAAATTGCCAAAAATTGCTGTAACTAAAAAGTCTACTTTTTTAACAGTCACACTACTTTAATTATAGTCTAAGATAATCCAATAACGAACTTATGATTTTAGTTGCTGGTAAAGCTGATATGATGAGCACGATTATTGTACCAAATCTATGAAGTCTTCTAGTTTAAGTTTTTGCAAGAGATCGATCGAGTATGGCAGAAAAATTGTCCACCCAACTACTTATTCTTCTTCACCCGCAAATACAGTTCTTCCATCGCCTCAATAAACGAACCATCCTTGTGCCAAAACTGTGGAAAATCTCCCTGTTTCTTCACCACGATCGCACTTACCCCACTTGGCGCTGCCACCTCAATCGTCTGCGGTAATCGCTTCGCACCATGCCAAAACTCTTTCAGGCTGACCGTTTGCGCCTCACTGGCGATCGCCTGCGTGTAATAGGAATCCACTGCCACAGGGGCCGCTGCATCAGCAGTTAACTCTGCAGAAAGCGCCAAGCCCAAAGGCGTTTTTGCTAATTCGTGGTGCAGCACTTCCTTAGAAAGCCCTCGTAATTCAAACAGTAAAAATGGATCTTTGTCCAATTCGGCCGCCACCAAATAATAAACCCCGGCAATATGTTTGCAGGGATTGCTATAGTCTGGGCAAGAGCAAGTAGTCTTAAAGTCCTCGCGGCTGCTGGGTAAAAGGTGCAATCCGAGGGGTGAGAAAGCATTTTCAATGTTGTCAGGCATTTCGTTGAGCAGCAGCCGGGAAATGAAGCTGGCTTTTGATGCCATTTGGGCGATCGCCACTTTCCACTTTGCCTGACTAATCGGCTCAAACTCAATTTTAGTTTTGTACAGAGGCTCCTTATAAACCCCAAAATAAGGATTAACCGAGCCTCTTACTTCTGCCATCACTAAGCCATCATTAATCTTAAAGCTTTTTACCTTGTCATTCCGTGCATAGGAACGTCCGCGTCCGAGCCGCCCAGAATCTGTAAATCTTTCTAACGCATCGATAAATTTATTGCCCCACCAAGTCCGAGTAAATTGTGACATAAGCTGTTCTGCATTTAAATTGTATATTTCGATGACAATCAAAAATCCTCTCCCTCTCTCCCCCTCTCCCCCTCTCCCTCTTTTATGTTGTTTCTCCTAATCTAGAACCGCATTTTTATTGAGCCTAATTAATTTCTTAAATGCCTCATTATCCAACTCAGTCAACCACGATTCATCAGCACCAATAATTGACCCTGCCAATTTCTTTTTGTCCTCAATCATTTGGTCGATCTTTTCTTCCAAAGTGCCAATTGCCACAAACTTATGCACAAACACATTTTTTTGCTGTCCGATCCGAAACGCCCGATCCGTTGCTTGATCTTCCACAGCCGGATTCCACCAGCGATCGAAATGGAACACGTGATTGGCTTTTGTCAGTGTAATTCCCACACCGCCGGCCTTCAGTGACAGAATAAATACCGAAGGTTCAGACTCTGGATCTTGAAACTCTGAAATCATCCGTTCCCGTTTTTCGCGACTGGTTCCCCCGTGGATGTAGTAAGTGTTGTAATGTAGCGTTTGTTTAATGTATTTTTCCAACGCGCTTCCCAGTTCTGTAAACTGCGTAAATACCAATAAACTTTCGCCTTCTGCTTTGACTTCCTCAATCATCTCGATCAGCCGTTCCAGTTTGTGCGATCGCTCTGGTGTAAACTCACTTTCATCCTGCAAAAACTGGCGCGGATGATTACAAATTTGCTTCAGCTTCAGCAGTGTTGCCAAAATCATCCCCTTGCGCTTCATCCCTTCCGCCGCGTCAATTTCTTGTTCTACCTCTTTCACAATCGCTTCATAAAGCGAAGCTTGCTCGCGGGTGAGATTGCAGTAGAGCTTTTGCTCAACTTTGTCGGGGAGATCCTGAATAATCGACTTATCGGTTTTCAGACGGCGCAGGATAAAAGGTTCTACTAATTTTTTGAGCGCGGCTGATTGTATGCGACTCCCATGTTTTTGAATCGGTAATTCAAACAACTTCCGAAACTGTGCCTCTTTTCCCAAATATCCGGGATTGAGGAAATTAAAAATTGACCATAAATCCAGCAATCGATTTTCCACCGGTGTTCCAGTCAATGCTAGTCGATGGGTAGCGGGTAACTTTAAAATCGCCTTGGTTTGCGCCGCTTTCGGATTTTTAATATTCTGGGCTTCATCAATTACCACGCGATGCCACGCTACGCTGCTCAACAGCTTCTCATCTTTTCGCACCAAGGTAAAGGAAGTAATCAACATATCACAATCTTGGACGGCGGCTTTAAATGCTTTGGCATCTTGCAAACGTTGAGGGCCGTGGTGAATCAGCGATCGCAATTCTGGAGCAAATTTTTCCATTTCCTTTTGCCAGTTACCAACTACGGATGTGGGCGCAATTAGCAGCGTGGGTAGAACCGAAGGTGCGATCGCTTTTTCTGTCTTTTTTTCTGTCTCTTTTGTAGTAGATAAAACTTCCCGCTCTTGCAATAATCGAGCAATTACCTGCGCCGATTTACCCAAACCCATATCATCGGCAAGACACCCATTTAATCCCAAACTTTCCAAATAACTCAACCAAGAAACGCCGCGCTTTTGGTAATCCCGTAACTTGCCTTGAAACTTTGCTGGATCTGCAATTAACTCTAACCGACTCTTATCGTTCAGCTTCTCCAACATATCGGATAAAGCCCGATCGCGCTCAACCTCCAACTGTTCGCTCGCTTCTCCTTCTGCCGTCAACTTCATAAAGTCAATCAGGCTTAAATCGGGGTTTTCTTCGCGATGTTTTTGCCAAAAATTTAGCATCTCCTGCATCTTGTCTTTGTCCAGTTCCATCCATTGTCCCCGGAACTGCACCAGCGGTGTTTTGCTATTTACTAACGCCTGCCATTCTTGTTCGCTAACCCGTTCACCCCCGATCGCCAATTCATATTGATATTCCACCAAGGAATCCGCCGAAAACAATCCCTTGCCCTTGATTGCAGGGCTCTTGCTGTCCTTCCCTTTGACTTGCAGGCGAATCTTCGCCCGTTGTCGTCCCTTCGGCGTCCACCAAGCGGGGACAATCACTTTGTATCCGGCATCTTCTAATACCCAAGCGGACTCGCTTAGGAAGGTGAAGGCATCATCTAAACCGAGGGTAATGTTAACGGGTTTGTCGGTTTCTAGCCCTTGCCAAAGTTGGGGATAAATGCGGGCAGCGTAGCCGAGATTTGTCAGCAAATGTTGCTCAAAGTTGTCTCCGAATTGTGTTTGCAACTGTTTTTGTTGAGTCGATCGCGATCGCCAATAATCCTGCAACGGCATCCGCAGAGATGGGTCTTTTTTCGCAGCCACCTGAAACTCTAAAACCCAAGGCTGTTCGGGGTTTTCGGGGGATTGTAGTTGAAAGCAGAGGGAGAATGAGTCAGCAGATTGATTGCGCGTAATGCGATCGCGCCAGGTTTGCCATTGCCGGTATTGATCAAGGCTTACTCGCGCGATTTTTCGTGTTTGGTTGAGGCAGATGTGGAGTAAAGAATCCGCAATCTTCTTTTCAAACGATGCTGGGATGGGGGTTTGAGTGACAATTTCCGTGATCGCACACTCGGAAAAATGCCGCAGCAAGCGTTCGCGATCGTAGAACTTTGGTGTATCTTGTAGCTGGATCTTCCGAAAACCGGACACACAAACTAAAGGCATCCATTCAACATAGCGTTGTAAATCAGTTTCATACTGTGTTGAAACAATTTCCCATCCCGGATAAATCTCAAAGCTGGGTTCAATTTTGGCAGGTGTTTTTGGAGTTTTTGCAGTTGTTTTGGTTTTTGTCTCGCCCGCTTTCTTACGCCCGCGCGTGGCTTTCTCAGCGGGTTCGGATGTTTCGATGGGTGCGATCGCGATCGGAGCAGTTTCTCGATAGCGTAACGCCGGAATATAATGATCTTTCAGAACAATTTGCTTAAAATTTTGGGTGTAGTGATACCAAAATAGCAAGTCTGAACCAAACTGAACTTCTGCTATATCGTAGAGGGCAAAAAAATGCAGATCGTTCAATACTTTAGTCAAAGTGTGGGTGGCGATGCACACACAATCAACTTGCCAATACTCCAACTCAAATGTTTCGGGTAACTCTGTCTCTAAATATCGCGCTAACTCTAAAGAGGGCAACGGCTGGTTGTCTGAAGTGGGCAGTAAAAAATACCGAGGGACGATCGCGTATTCTCGCCCCATCGCACTTGTATTGCTGACTGCTGACAGTTGAATCCCGGCTTCTTTCGTTAGAAACTCTCTTAACTGTGCCGTCTCCAATTGTCGGGGATGAACCTTAGCAGGCTGTTTTTTCTTTTGAGTGGTTTCAACCCAAAGACAAAAAGTTCCAGGTTGAATAAAATTTTCTTCTGCTTGAGGAATCCAAGTCCCGTGGAGGATTTTCATAGGTCATACCAAACGCAACCTTTGGCAGCCTATCATACCATGAATGAGTGGGAAAAGATAAGACGGCGGTTGAAAGCAGGTTTATACAAACCATGTCTGCTGGATGCCGACTAAATAGAATAACGTAATTTTACCCCAGTTGTACTCTTTACTCTTTAACCCGCCTCTGCGTATTTTGACTTGATAGATGCGGTTTCAAACGCCGAGTCTTCTTACAAATTTAGAAAATATCAGTTAAATCCAACACAAAACCTGGTAGTACATCTTCACCGGACAGAGTTGCAGGCGAGTCTAAAATTTCCACATCTGAACCTTGACGGGAGATTTCTACTTTTCTATTTTTGCGATCGAGCAACCATCCCAACCTCGCTCCATTTTTCACATACACTTTCATTTTAGCCCGCAATTTTTCTAGGGAGTCCGTGGTCGAGCGCAATTCCACCACAAAATCGGGACAAATCGGCGCAAATTTCTCTTTCTGTTCTGGAGTTAAAGCATCCCACCTGTCGCGCCGCATCCAAGCAGCATCGGGAGAAATGTCTGTACCGTCGGGGAGTTTAAATCCAGTTGAAGAGTCAAAAGCAATTCCCAAAAGCTTATTTTGACTGCTCCAACCTTCGAGTTGAAAACTTAGATCCGCATTCCGTCTGCCTGTATCGCTACTCGCAGGCGGCATAATAATTAATTCTCCCGTTGCAGTCCGTTCAAATCTTAAATCCCGGTTGTCAATACACAACTGAAAAAACTGCTCGTCTGTTAATTCCAGCGTTAATTCTAGGGGAGAATGTAGGGGGATAGTTTGTAATTCCATAACTGCCTCCAAATATTACACGAGTTGAATGTCAACAGTCAACAGTCAACAGTCAACAGTCAACTGTTAACAAACAAATAACTAAGTCTCTGTATAACCTTGGATATTTTCCGGTTTAAACTGCTGCAAAATCTTCGCAGCTTTCCCAGTCAAATCATCAGTACCCTTAACCGCAATCAAAAATTTACCCGCATTCAAACGGTTGCGGTAGGGCAAAGCATCGCCGCTACCAAAAGCCATACCGCCCGCGCCTCCAACAAACACACTGCCCATTGCAGCGGCGATCGCACCGAGTACACCACCGATCACATGATCGCCAATTTCTCCCGCCCAGGCAAAAGTCTTCAACTCAGTAATCAAGCTGAAAGTAACCCCAGCAATAAAGCCAAAGGGAATCAGCCAAATAGCCATGAGTTTAGCTTGTTTCTTCGCTTGCTGGTTCGGGTCGATCAAGCCAAATTCATCAGCAGTTTTGTAGCCGCGGCCCAAAATACTCACTTGCTTCATAGGCAAGCCTTCTTTTTCCAGAGCACAGTAGGCAGCTTCGGCTTGAATTCGATCGGGCAGTACGGCGATAAGATAATTCATTGAGAATAATTCCTGATAGTTAGGCTGAAATAGCCAAAGTCTATTATAGACCGAAAAGACATACTAGCTAAGCACTTGGGGGATTTTCAGACTGTCAGAGAGTCCGATCGCCCGCAAAGCTGAAATATTTCACGCAAAAAACGGCCGACATTGACCGAATACAGATACAATTCAAACTGCACAAAGGCAAGCTTGAGCTGAGCTGTTAGATACTGCTCTAAGTCATAAGTCTCACTTTGAGCTCGCCAACGCTCGGTCTATTTTTACTATTGCACTCAATTGCTTGCTATGCCTAAAGTTCTAGTATCCGATCCGATCGACCAAGCCGGAATTGACATCCTCTCCCAAGTCGCGCAAGTTGACGTAAACACAGGACTCTCAGCCGAACAACTGGTAAAAATTATTCCAGATTACGACGCTTTGATGATCCGTTCTGGCACCCAAGTTACCAAAGAAATCATAGAAGCCGGGAATTTACTCAAAATCATCGGCAGAGCCGGCGTCGGCGTAGATAATGTCGATGTACCCGCCGCTACCCGCAAAGGAATTGTAGTCGTCAATTCTCCCGAAGGCAACACGATCGCCGCCGCCGAACACGCGCTCGCCATGATGCTCTCGATGTCCCGCCACATCCCGGAAGCTAACGAATCCGTCAAAGGTGGTAAATGGGAACGCAACCGCTTTCTCGGCGTAGAAGTTTACAAAAAAACCCTCGGCATCGTCGGTTTGGGCAAAATCGGCTCCCACCTCGCCGCCGCAGCCAAAGCAATGGGCATGAAACTGCTGGCCTACGATCCCTTCATTTCGACGGAAAGAGCCGACCAGTTGGGCTGCCGCTTGGTAGAACTCGAACTGCTGATGCGCGAATCCGACTACATTACCCTGCACATCCCCAAAACGCCGGAAACCCTGCACTTAATTAACGCTGAAGTGCTGTCGAAAATGAAGCCCACGGCCCGCATCATAAACTGCGCCAGAGGCGGCATCATCGACGAAGCAGCCCTCGCAGAAGCTATAAAATCAGGCCAGATAGCCGGCGCAGCGATCGACGTTTACGAACACGAACCCCTCGAAGCCGATTCCCCGCTGCGGAGTGTCGGCCAAAACATCGTGCTGACACCTCACTTGGGCGCTTCGACGGCGGAAGCTCAGGTGAATGTGGCGATCGACGTGGCTGAACAAATTCGCGATGTACTGTTGGGGCTGCCCGCGCGATCGGCTGTCAACATACCAGGAATTTACCCAGACTCGATCGAAAAACTCAAACCCTACCTGCAACTCGCCGAAACCCTCGGCAACCTTGTCAGCCAGCTAGCCGGAGGCCGAGTCGATTACCTCAACGTTCAACTGCAAGGCGAATTGGCCAGCAACCAAAGCCAGCCCGTAGTCGTTGCCGCCCTCAAAGGCCTGCTCTCCCAAGCCCTGCGAGAGCGCGTTAACTACGTCAACGCCAGCATTGAAGCCAAAGAACGCGGAATTCGCGTCGTCGAAACCAGAGACGCCTCAATTCGCGACTACACCGGCTCCCTGCACCTCTCGGCCAAGGGAACCCTCGGCGAACACACCGTGACAGGTGCAGTGCTCGGCGAAAGCGAAATTCGGATTACCAGCGTTGACGATTTCCCGGTTAACGTTTCCCCCACTCACCATATGCTGTTTACCCTGCACCGCGATATGCCGGGGATTATCGGCAAAATTGGTTCCCAATTGGGCAGTTTTAATGTCAATATTGCCAGTATGCAAGTAGGCCGTAAAATCGTGCGAGGCGATGCGGTGATGGTTTTGAGCCTCGATGACCCTCTACCAGAAGGGATACTGGCCGAGATCCTAAAAGTTCCGGGAATTCGGGATGCTTACACGGTAAATCTTTGACGGATTTTGGAGTTTAGATTTTGGATGCCAGGGCTGATAATTGGTAATGGGTAATTGGTAATTGGTCATTGGCCTGAAAGCGGGAATTTTTCTATTAGCCAATCCTCCTTCCTCACTCCCCAGTTCCCAGTCTCCAGTTCCCCTGGGCCAATCTAAAATCTAAAATCTAAAATCTAAAATCGTTATGGCACATAGCTGGTGGGAAATTAGAATTCTTTGCGATCCGGCGCTGGAAGATATCATCTTTTGGCGTCTGGAACGATTTAACTGTCGGGGAACTGCTACTGAGCTCAAAAGCAATTCCTGCCTGATGTCGGCTTATTTGCCCGAAGAACAGGCAGGATTGCTGGATTTGGCCGCTCTGTCTCTGTGGCTGCGCCAAGATGCTCTGTGTGCAGGTTTGCCCCTACCTGCGATGCAGTGGGATTTGATTGAAGATGAAGACTGGGGCAGCACTTGGAAGGAGCACTGGCAGCCTCAAGAAGTGGGCGATCGCTTTTTAATTAATCCCGCCTGGCTGCCCCTACCAACTGATACCGATCGCGTCATTTTGCGTTTAGATCCGGGTGTAGCTTTCGGTACTGGTGCTCACGCTACTACTCAACTTTGTCTGGAGTCGCTGGAAATGCGTCTCGGTTTTGATGACAAAGAGTGCGTAGTTGCTGATATCGGCTGCGGATCGGGTATTTTGTCGATCGGCGCGGTGTTGTTGGGCGCTACAAAAGTTTATGCTTTGGATACTGATCCTTTGGCAGTGCGATCGACCATTAGCAACAGACTACTCAACCGCATTAATTCTCAGCAGTTGGTTGCAGAGCTCGGCAGTATCGATCGCTTGAAAGAAATGGTAGATGAGCCGATCGACGGTTTGATCTGCAACATTTTAGCAGAAGTAATCATTGATTTAATCCCGCATTTCACTGCAATTAGCAAACCAACTACTTGGGGCGTGCTCAGCGGCATTTTGCTCGACCAAGCTAAGCCAATTGCTGACACTCTCGAACAGCATGGCTGGATTGTCGCTACTCTGTGGAAGCGCCAAGATTGGTGTTGTTTTAATATTCGGCGAAGTTAACAATATGGTAATTGCTAATTCCTCATTGCTAATTGGTAATTTTGAGCTCATGTTTCATCTTTGGGAAGTGAATTTAAATAAATCTCGCACCTGAAAATAAACCGCGCCAGCCCAGTAAAAACCATTCACCAAAATTAACAACGTTTTTCCAGCATAAGAATTAACAAAACCAAAAACCCGGAAAGTTGACAGCAGCACCAACAACATTTCAACCACAGAAACAATTGAACCGTAGTGCTTCCTATCCCAATAAGAAAACGGGCTAATAAAACGGTAATTGCTAAACGGAAAAAAGTGCCGGTGAGCGTCGTCATTGTGGACAGGCAAATCTCCCAGAGAGTGCAGTATCATGCTCATAAACAAAATTTGCACACTTTGCCAGCCAAAGTAATAAGCAATTAGCAAACCAATAACCGCCAGAGGTATAGAATGAAACAGAGCCACAATATTTTGCACAAAAGGCTCATAATATGCTTTTGACCAAATTGTAGCTGCGGGCAAGCGAGCAATGTATTTCGCCCAAAAGTAAAATAAAAATATCGGAATATCCGGCAAAATTCCGCCGATCACAATAATGAGATTAGCTTGCGGCAGTTGCGGTGTGCCGAGAATTGCCAGATTGATAATAGCGTGGCTGGGAGTCTTCATACGTAGGGTGCGTCAACTAGGGTTATCTTATTCATAATTAATCAGATATGGGCTGACACACCCTACGTGCGAGATAATTGACTCCGGTTACAAGAAAGGTTGCACTCGATCGATCAACTGCGCCGGTTGCATAACTCCCTCAATGCGATCGACCTCAGCGCCATTTTTGAACAACACCAAAGTCGGCAAAGCATAAATGTGATGCTGCGACGCCAACTGTTCGTACTTATCCGTGTCAATTTTGACAACCATCAGCTTGTCTTTCAATTGACCACTCACTTGTTCCAAAATCGGTGCCATCATCTGACAAGGCCCGCACCAAGTAGCGTAAAAATCCACCAACACGGGCAAGTCAGAGCCCGATAGTAACTCTTCAAAACTGCTGAACTGTTTTTGAACTGCCATAAGACAAAATAATTTTTTGGGTTCTGGCTCGATTTTAGTGCAAAATTCTCTGGTAGATTGCGAGGATACAATTATGGAACTATTACCAGAGACTTTTCAGAGATTGCGGGGTCAAGTTGCTGTCGTGACCGGTGCGTCGCGGGGAATCGGCCGCGCCGTTGCTTTAACACTAGCAGCAGAAGGCGCTAAAGTCGCCGTCAACTATGCGAGTTCGAGTGCTGCTGCTGATGAGGTGGTAGCAGAAATAGTCGCAGCAGGAGGAGAAGCTGTGGCACTTGCAGCAGATGTCTCGAAAACTGACCAAGTAGATTTACTCACCAGTAATGTCATGGAAAAATGGGGACGAATTGACATTTTGGTGAACAATGCCGGCATTAATCGCGATACTTTGCTGCTGCGGATGAAGTTGGAAGATTGGCAAGCGGTAATTGATTTGAATCTAACCGGCGTGTTTTTGTGTGCGAAGGCTGCCAGTAAAATCATGCTGAAACAGCGAAGCGGCCGAATTATTAATATTGCTTCGGTTGCTGGACAAATGGGCAATCCCGGACAAGCTAATTACAGTGCGGCGAAGGCTGGGGTAATTGGGTTTACTAAAACTGTGGCGAAGGAGTTGGCCAGTCGCGGGATTACTGTGAATGCAGTTGCACCGGGTTTTATCACTACAGATATGACTAAGGATGTCAAGTCTGATGAGATTTTGAAATATATTCCCTTGGGGAGATATGGGGAAGTTGAGGAAGTTGCGGGGATGGTCAAGTTTTTGGCGGCGGATGCGGCGGCGGCTTATATAACGGGGCAGGTTTTTAATGTGGATGGGGGAATGGTGATGGCTTAGGATTTGATTTTTTAACCGCAGATGAACGCGGATGAACGCGGATATTTGCGGTTAATAATTATTTCAGGGCGGCACGCAACTGACTAAGGACTTTTTTGTATTTGGCAATGCGTTGGAAATCTGCCTCTGTCGGATTGGCGATGCGACGAATATCAAGGTTATGAGTAACATCAGCGAGGGAGCATCCCGCTTTTTAACTAAGCAGAAATACCGAGCTTGATGTCGTTATTTAAATATGCACATCTCAGTCTTAA